>NZ_JACASJ010000126.1:0-12230 GCF_013391025.1 Enterobacter sp. SECR19-1250
CGCTCCGGATGAATATGATGATCTCATATCAGGAACTTGTTCGCACCTTCCTTAATGCAATGCGAAAAATCGCAACGCAAACACATTATTTTTGAACTTGCAGAGGCGGATGTTGGTCAACACATCAGCCGGTTACGTCCGGTGGTACGTTTGATCAATGCGCTGGGTGCGCGTGTGGCGGTGACACAGGCGGGCCTGACGCTGGTCAGTACCAGCTGGATCAAGGAGCTGGATGTGGAATTATTAAAGCTACATCCGGGGCTGGTCAGGAATATTGAAAAGCGCACGGAAAACCAGCTGCTGGTGCAGAGTCTGGTGGAAGCGTGCAAGGGAACGCGAACACAAGTATTTGCCACGGGCGTGCGCTCCAGAGGCGAATGGCAGATGTTGACAGAGCGTGGCGTGATGGGCGGTCAGGGGGATTTTTTTGCCGCCTCTCAGCCGCTTGACACCAATGTGAAAAAATATTTGCAAAGATACTCTGTTTGACCTGCCGTTTACGCTGTTTTCACGTAGAATATCGCGCCTGTAGCTTTGAGTATGACGAGCAAAAAGCCAGTGAACGACCTTTAGCGGGTTACAAATGAAAGTGAGGAACGCTACTGTGTACTCAGCCCTGAGGGAGTCAGGGGAGAATTTGTAACAGAAGGAAACGTACTGCACAAATTTTCACCGCAGCAGGTGATTTTTGCGCCTTGTCGCTGCTGCGTGTGGTTGGTAAAGTAAGCGGATTTTGTTTTCCGCCCCAGCTTTCAGGATTATCCCTTAGTATGTTGAAAAAATTTCGTGGCATGTTTTCCAATGACCTGTCCATTGACCTGGGTACCGCGAATACCCTTATTTATGTAAAAGGACAAGGCATCGTATTGAATGAGCCTTCTGTTGTGGCCATTCGTCAGGATCGTGCCGGCTCGCCGAAAAGCGTAGCCGCAGTGGGTCATGACGCGAAGCAGATGCTGGGTCGTACCCCAGGTAACATCGCCGCGATCCGCCCAATGAAAGACGGCGTTATCGCTGACTTCTTCGTGACTGAAAAAATGCTTCAGCACTTCATCAAGCAGGTTCACAGCAACAGCTTCATGCGTCCAAGCCCACGTGTGCTGGTTTGTGTGCCGGTCGGTGCGACCCAGGTAGAACGTCGCGCAATTCGCGAATCTGCTCAGGGTGCAGGCGCGCGTGAAGTGTTCCTGATTGAAGAGCCAATGGCTGCGGCTATCGGTGCAGGCCTGCCTGTTTCTGAAGCTACCGGTTCGATGGTGGTTGATATCGGTGGTGGTACCACTGAAGTGGCCGTTATTTCCCTGAACGGCGTGGTTTACTCCTCTTCTGTGCGTATCGGTGGTGACCGTTTCGACGAAGCGATCATTAACTACGTGCGCCGTAACTATGGCTCCCTGATCGGTGAAGCGACCGCTGAGCGCATCAAGCACGAGATCGGTTCTGCTTATCCGGGTGATGAAGTTCGCGAAATCGAAGTGCGCGGCCGTAACCTGGCGGAAGGTGTGCCACGCGGCTTTACCCTGAACTCCAACGAAATTCTGGAAGCGCTGCAAGAGCCGCTGACCGGTATCGTGAGCGCGGTGATGGTTGCGCTGGAACAGTGCCCGCCTGAACTGGCGTCCGATATCTCTGAGCGCGGTATGGTTCTGACCGGTGGTGGTGCGCTGCTGCGTAACCTCGACCGCCTGTTAATGGAAGAGACAGGTATTCCTGTCGTAGTTGCAGAAGATCCACTGACTTGCGTCGCCCGTGGTGGTGGCAAGGCGCTGGAAATGATCGACATGCACGGCGGCGACTTGTTCAGCGAAGAGTAGTCATGGTGAAAGGGTAGCGAATCGCTACCCTTTCTCTCTGACACGAGAATACGCATAGCCTATGAAGCCAATTTTTAGCCGTGGCCCCTCGCTACAGTTTCGCCTGATCCTGGCGGTTCTGGTTGCGCTTGGTGTCATTATTGCCGATAGCCGCCTCGGTACGTTCAGCCAGATCAGAACGTACATGGATACCGCCGTCAGTCCTTTCTACTTTATATCCAATGGTCCCCGTGAACTGCTCGACTCCGTTTCTCAAACGCTGTCCTCACGTGACCAACTCGAACTTGAAAACCGGGCATTGCGCCAGGAACTGCTGCTGAAAAACAGCGAACTGCTGATGTTAGGGCAATATAAGCAGGAAAATGCGCGTCTGCGTGAGCTGCTTGGATCGCCGCTGCGTCAGGATGAGCAGAAGATGGTGACGCAGGTGATCTCCACCGTAAACGATCCTTACAGCGATCAGGTGGTGATCGACAAAGGTAGCGTGAATGGTGTGTATGAAGGTCAGCCTGTTATCAGTGATAAAGGTGTGGTGGGCCAGGTGGTCGCCGTCGCCAAACTGACCAGCCGTGTACTGCTGATCTGCGATGCCACCCATGCGCTGCCTATTCAGGTTCTGCGTAACGATATTCGCGTCATTGCGGCGGGTAACGGCTGCACGGACGATCTGCAGCTGGAGCACCTGCCAGCCAACACGGATATCCGTGTGGGCGACGTGCTGGTCACCTCCGGTCTGGGTGGACGTTTCCCTGAAGGGTATCCGGTTGCGGTTGTCTCTTCTGTGAAGCTTGATACGCAGCGTGCCTACACCGTGATTCAGGCGCGTCCAACGGCGGGTTTACAGCGTCTTCGCTACCTGCTGCTGCTGTGGGGAGCCGATCGTAACGGTGCCAACCCAATGACGCCTGAAGAGGTGCATCGCGTTGCCAATGAGCGCCTGATGCAGATGATGCCGCAGGTTCTTCCTGCTCCGGATGCGATGGGACCACCTGCGCCAGTACCCGCGCCGGCCACCGGGATAACGGATGCGCCGCCACCGCCTAAACTCTCATCCGGAGGGCAGTAGTGGCCAGTTATCGTAGCCAGGGACGCTGGGTTATCTGGCTCTCGTTTCTCATCGCGCTGTTGCTGCAGATAATGCCCTGGCCGGACGACATTCTTGTTTACCGGCCAAACTGGGTATTGCTCATTTTGCTCTACTGGATCCTTGCCCTGCCGCACCGCGTAAATGTTGGCACAGGCTTTGTAATGGGTGCCATACTGGATCTCATTAGTGGCTCAACGCTGGGTGTTCGTGCGTTATCCATGAGCATCATTGCATATCTCGTTGCACTCAAATTCCAGCTCTTTCGTAACCTCGCGCTCTGGCAACAGGCGCTGGTCGTGATGTTGTTGTCGCTTGCCGCGGATATCGTTGTTTTCTGGGCAGAGTTTTTAGTGATCAACGTCTCTTTCCGACCCGAAGTATTCTGGAGTAGTGTAGTCAACGGTGTGCTCTGGCCGTGGCTGTTCCTGCTGATGCGTAAGGTTCGCCAGCAGTTTGCTGTGCAGTAAAAGGTTTCTATGACGTCTATCTATCTTGCCTCCGGTTCTCCACGTCGTCAGGAGTTGCTCACGCAGTTGGGCATCGCTTTTGAACGTATCGTTACCGGCATCGAAGAAAAACGTGCTGAGGGCGAAAGTGCTCAGCAGTATGTTTCTCGCCTGGCGCGTGAGAAAGCGCAGGCTGGCGTTGCGTGCGTGCCACGCGACCTGCCGGTGCTGGGGGCGGATACCATCGTTATCCTTAACGGTGAAGTGCTTGAGAAACCGCGAGACGCTGAGCATGCAGCACATATGCTGCACAAAATGTCCGGGCAAACGCATCAGGTGATGACCGCGGTGGCGCTGGCGGACAGCAAGCACGTGCTGGATTGTCTGGTGGTGACGGACGTGACCTTCAGAGTACTGACCAACGACGAGATCGCCGCGTATATTGCCAGCGGTGAACCGATGGATAAAGCAGGTGCATACGGTATTCAAGGGCTGGGTGGCTGTTTTGTCAGGAAGATAAATGGCAGCTATCACGCCGTAGTCGGCTTACCGCTGGTGGAAACGTATGAGTTGCTGAGCAATTTTAACTCACTGCGTGAGGGAAGGGATAATTATGACGGCTGAATTGTTGGTAAACGTAACGCCATCGGAAACCCGTGTGGCCTACATTGATGGTGGCATTCTTCAGGAAATTCATATTGAGCGTGAAGCGCGACGCGGAATAGTAGGCAATATCTACAAAGGTCGTGTCAGCCGCGTACTGCCGGGTATGCAGGCGGCTTTTGTAGATATTGGACTGGATAAGGCGGCATTTTTACATGCCTCCGATATCATGCCGCATACCGAGTGTGTCGCAGGCGAAGAGCAAAAGCAGTTTGCCGTACGCGACATTTCAGAGCTGGTGCGTCAGGGGCAGGATCTGATGGTGCAGGTGGTGAAAGACCCCCTTGGCACCAAAGGCGCCCGTCTGACAACCGACATCACGTTACCTTCCCGTTACCTGGTCTTTATGCCCGGCGCGTCGCACGTGGGGGTTTCCCAGCGTATTGAAAGTGAAAGCGAGCGCGAGCGCCTTAAGAAAGTGGTCAGCGCCTACTGCGACGAACAGGGCGGGTTTATCATCCGAACCGCCGCCGAAGGGGTTAGCGAAGAGGATCTGGCATCCGATGCGGCTTACCTGAAGCGCGTCTGGACCAAGGTGATGGAGCGTAAGAAACGCAACCAGACCCGCTATCAGCTGTACGGTGAGCTGGCGCTTGCCCAGCGCGTGCTGCGTGATTTTGCTGATGCTCAGCTCGACCGAATCCGCGTGGACTCGCGCCTCACCTACGAAGCGCTGCTCGAATTTACCGCTGAGTACATCCCGGAAATGCCTGGCCTGCTGGAACATTACACCGGGCGTCAGCCAATCTTCGATCTCTATGATGTCGAAAATGAGATCCAGCGTGCGCTGGAGCGCAAGGTTGAACTGAAGTCCGGCGGTTATCTGATCATCGATCAGACCGAAGCAATGACCACCGTGGACATCAACACCGGTGCGTTTGTCGGCCATCGCAACCTGGATGACACTATCTTCAATACCAACATTGAAGCGACACAGGCCATTGCGCGCCAGCTTCGTCTGCGCAACCTGGGTGGCATTATCATCATCGACTTTATCGATATGAATAATGAAGACCATCGCCGTCGTGTGCTGCACTCGCTTGAGCAGGCGCTGAGTAAAGATCGCGTGAAAACCAGCATTAACGGCTTCTCACAGCTGGGGCTGGTGGAAATGACGCGTAAACGGACCCGTGAAAGTGTGGAACATGTGCTGTGTAACGAGTGTCCAACCTGCCACGGACGCGGCACCGTAAAGACGGTGGAGACCGTCTGCTATGAGATCATGCGTGAAATTGTCCGCGTTCATCATGCCTACGACTCCGATCGTTTTCTGGTCTATGCTTCCCCTGCGGTGGCTGAAGCGCTGAAAGGTGAAGAGTCGCACGCGCTGGCGGAAGTGGAAATCTTTGTCGGCAAACAGGTAAAAGTACAAATTGAGCCGCTCTATAACCAGGAGCAATTTGACGTCGTCATGATGTAAGACGCAGTTCGCTGCGTGAAAAAGCTGACAAGGAGAGATGCGTGAGGCGATTGCCGGGGATTTTACTGCTTACAGGGGCAACGCTAGTCGTGATTGTCGCGCTGCTCGTGAGTGGGCTGCGCCTCGTTTTACCGCATCTGGACAGCTGGCGTCCGCAGGTGCTGGCGAAGATCGAATCCGCCACCGGTGTGCCGGTTGACGTAAGCCAGGTCAGCGCCAGTTGGCAAAACTTTGGCCCGACGCTGGATGCCCGGGACATCAGTGCCAGCCTGAAAGATGGCGGCTATCTGAAAATCAAACGCGTGACCCTGGCACTGGATGTCTGGCAAAGCCTGCTGCACATGCGCTGGCAGTTCCGCGATCTCACCTTTTATCAGCTTCAGTTTTTGACCAACACGCCGATCTCTGGCGGGGATAACACGCAGAGCCTTGAAGCCAACCGCCTGAGCGATCTCTTCCTGCGTCAGTTCGATCATTTCGATCTGCGCGACAGCGAAGTGAGCTTTATTACCCTTTCCGGCCAGCGCGCCGAACTGAAGATCCCGCAACTGACCTGGCTTAACGGCAAAGAGCGTCACCGTGCCGAGGGGCAGGTGAACCTCTCCAGCCTGAACGGCCAGCATGGGGTCATGCAGGTCCGTATGGATCTGCGTGACGACGACGGCTTGCTCAACAACGGCAAGGTGTGGCTACAGGCTGACGACGTGGATGTGAAGCCGTGGCTCGGCGACTGGCTGCAGCAAAATATGCAGCTGGAAACGGCCCGTTTTAGCCTGGAAGGCTGGATGACCCTGACGAAAGGCGTGTTCGACAGCGGCGATATCTGGCTGAAGCAGGGCGGTGCAAGCTGGCAAGGCGAAAGCGAGCAGCATCAACTCTCCGTAGATAACCTCACCGCACATGTGACGAAAGAGAAAGGGGGCTGGCAGTTTGCCATCCCGGATACGCGCATCACCATGGACGGTAAACCCTGGCCGCGCGGCGCGCTGACGCTGGCATGGATGCCTGAGCAGGATGTCGGCGGCACGAATAATAAGCGTAGCGATGAGCTGCGTATCCGCGCCACGCATCTCGATTTGGCGGCCATTGAAGGGCTGCGCTCCATGGCAGCGAAGCTCTCTCCGGATTTGGGTGACGTTTGGCTGGCAACGCAGCCAAGTGGGGAAATTGACGCCCTCGCGCTGGATATCCCGCTGCAGGCAACCGAGAAAACCCGCTTCCAGGCGACGTGGAAAGATCTGGCCTGGAAACAGTGGAAACTGCTGCCGGGGGCTGAGAACTTCAGTGGCAAGCTGGAGGGCAGCGTTGAGAACGGCAGGCTGACCGTTGAGATGCATGACGCCAAAATGCCTTATGAAACGGTCTTCAGGGCACCTCTGGAAATTGAAAAAGGCAACGCGGTGCTTAACTGGCTGCGCAATGATAAAGGCTTCCAGCTTGATGGCCGCCATATCGATGTGAAAGCCAAAGCGGTTCATGCCCGCGGGGATTTCCGCTATTTAAAGCCTGAAGGTGAAGAGCCGTGGCTGGGTATTCTGGCGGGGATCAGCACCAGCGACGGTTCTCAGGCCTGGCGTTACTTCCCGGAAAACCTGATGGGTAAAGCGCTCGTGGACTACCTGAGCGGGGCGATCCAGGGCGGTCAGGCGGATAACGCCACCCTGGCCTATGGCGGTAATCCGCATCTTTTCCCATACAAACATAACGAAGGTCAGTTCCAGGTGCTGGTGCCGTTGCACAACGCTACCTTTGCGTTCCAGCCGGGCTGGCCTGCACTGAAAAACCTCGATATCGAGCTTAATTTTCTCAATGACGGGTTGTGGATGAAGTCAGACAGCGTCGCGCTGGGCGGCGTGACGGCCACCAACCTGACGGCAACTATCCCCGATTACTCAAAAGAGAAACTGCTGATTGATGCCGATATCAACGGGCCGGGCAAGGCGGTCGGTCCCTATTTTGAAGAGACGCCGCTGAAAGCTTCGCTGGCTGCCACGCTTGAGCAACTCCAGCTTGATGGCGATGTGAATGCTCGCTTACATCTGGATATCCCGCTGGACGGCGAAATGACCACCGCCAAAGGTGATGTCCGCCTGAACAACAACAGCCTGTATATCAAACCGCTGGAAAGTACGCTGAAGAACCTCAGCGGGCAGTTCAGCTTTGTGAACGGCAACCTGAAGAGTGAGCCGCTCACAGCCAACTGGTTCAATCAGCCCGTCAACATCGACTTCTCGACCACCGAGGGGGAGAAGGCCTACCAGGTGGCTGTCAATCTGGACGGTAACTGGCATCCCTCGCGGATGGATGTACTGCCGAAACCCATTCAGGAGTCGGTTGATGGTGCAGCCGCCTGGAAGGGGAAGGTGGATATTGAACTGCCCTACCACGCCGGTACAAAGTATAAGGTCGACCTTACTGGCGATCTGAAAAATCTCAGCAGCCAGTTGCCTGCACCGCTGGATAAACAGGCCGGACAGGCGCTGCCCGTGACGCTTAACGTCGTGGGCAACCTGAACAGCTTCGAACTGACCGGCAGCGCGGGTGGCACGAATCATTTCAACAGCCGCTGGCTACTCAACCGTAAGCTGACGCTGGACAAAGCCATCTGGACGACGGACAGCCGAACCACGCCTCCGCTTCCGGATCATCAGGGTATTGAGCTGAATCTCCCGCCGATGGATGGCGCGCAGTGGCTGGCGCTGTTTCAGAAAGGCGTCGGGCAAAACGTGGATGAGGCGGCGCAGTTCCCGCAAACCGTCACCGTGCGCACACCGTCGCTCATGCTGGGTGGGCAACAGTGGAACAACCTGAGTATCGTCTCTCAGCCCACGGCTAACGGCTCGAAAGTAGAGGCTCAGGGCAGGGAGATCAACGCCACCCTGATCATGCGCGATAACGCCCCGTGGCAGGCGGCAATCCGCTATCTCTACTACAACCCGGCAACGGCGGGCGGGAAAGATCAATCGACTCCGGCATCGCCGTTGAGTAACACTTCCCGCGTGGACTTCAGCGGCTGGCCGGATCTGCAACTGCGCTGTGCTGAGTGCTGGCTGTGGGGACAAAAATATGGCCGCATTGACGGTGACTTCGCGATTCAGGGCAACACGCTGAGCCTCACGGGCGGGCTGGTGGATACCGGCTTTGGTCGTCTGACGGCCGCGGGCGAGTGGGTGAATAACCCAGGCGAACAGCGCACCTCGCTGAAAGGCGACATTAAGGGTAACAAACTGGATGCAGCAGCCAATTTCTTTGGTATCAGCACGCCGCTGCGCGGCTCGTCATTTGACGTCGATTACGATCTTCACTGGCGTGACGCGCCGTGGAAGCCGGATGAGGCCTCGCTTAACGGCATACTGAAAACCCGCTTCGGAAAAGGTGAAATTGCCGATGTGAGCACGGGACGCGCCGGGCAGATCTTGCGTCTTCTGAGCTTTGATGCACTGCTGCGTAAGCTGCGTTTTGATTTCAGCGATACCTTCAGTGAAGGGTTCTACTACGATTCCATCCGCAGTACGGCATGGATCAAGGACGGCGTTATGCATACGGACGACACGCTGGTGGACGGCCTGGAAGCGGATATCGCCATGAAGGGCTCGGTTAACCTTGTACGTCGCGAGCTGGATATGGAAGCCGTGGTGGCGCCAGAAATCTCCGCGAGCGTGGGAGTGGCAGCCGCCTTTGTGGTGAACCCGATTGTTGGTGCTGCGGTGTTTGCCGCCAGTAAAGTGCTGGGGCCGCTGTGGAGCAAAGTCTCTATTCTGCGCTACCGCATCACCGGTCCGGTGGATAAACCGCAGATTAATGAAGTGCTGCGCCAGCCGCGCAAAGATGCACAGCAATGATTTGACGTGGGCAGGTAATTGCCTCAGTCTCAATAAATACGATCTTTATACCGCCACAGGCGGCAACGAACGAGTAGCAATACGATGAGTCTGAACCTGGTAAGTGAACATTTGCTCGCAGCGAACGGCCTGAGCCATCAGGACCTGTTCTCCATTCTTGGTCAACTGACCGAACGCCGTCTCGACTACGGCGATCTCTATTTCCAGTCGAGCTATCACGAATCCTGGGTTTTAGAAGACAGCATCATCAAAGATGGTTCTTACAACATTGACCAGGGCGTTGGCGTGCGCGCCATCAGCGGCGAGAAAACCGGTTTTGCCTATGCGGACCAGATAAGCCTGGCTGCGCTGGAGCAGAGCGCGCAGGCGGCACGTACCATCGTGCGTGACGCAGGCGATGGCCGTGTTAAAACGCTGGGTGAGGTGCAGCATTCTGCGCTCTACACCAGCATCGACCCGCTGCAGAGCATGAGCCGTGAAGAGAAGCTGGATATCCTGCGCCGCGTGGACAAAGTGGCGCGTGCTGCTGATAAACGCGTACAGGAAGTGTCTGCCAGCCTGAGCGGTGTCTATGAACTGATTCTGGTCGCGGCGACGGACGGCACCCTGGCGGCGGATGTCCGTCCGCTGGTGCGTCTCTCGATCAGCGTGCAGGTGGAAGAGGACGGCAAGCGCGAGCGTGGCTCAAGCGGCGGCGGTGGTCGTTTTGGTTATGACTGGTTCCTGGGTGACGTCGACGGTGAAGCCCGTGCGGACGCGTGGGCAAAAGAAGCCGTGCGTATGGCGATGGTCAATCTTTCTGCCGTGGCGGCACCTGCGGGGTCATTCCCGGTGGTACTGGGCGCTGGCTGGCCGGGCGTGCTGCTGCATGAAGCCGTGGGGCATGGTCTGGAAGGGGACTTTAACCGCCGCGGTACCTCCGTATTTAGCGGTCAGATAGGGCAGCTTGTCTCCTCTGAACTGTGTACGGTGGTGGATGACGGTACCATGGTTGATCGCCGTGGCTCTATCTCCATCGATGATGAAGGTACGCCGGGTCAGTACAACGTGCTGATCGAAAACGGTGTGCTGAAAGGCTATATGCAGGACAAACTGAACGCGCGCCTGATGGGCGTGGCGCCAACGGGTAACGGCCGTCGTGAATCTTATGCACATCTGCCGATGCCGCGTATGACCAACACCTACATGCTGCCAGGCCAGTCCACGCCGCAGGAGATCATTGAGTCTGTTGATTACGGGATCTTCGCGCCAAACTTTGGCGGTGGTCAGGTGGACATCACCTCCGGTAAATTCGTCTTCTCTACGTCAGAAGCGTATCTGATCGAAAAAGGCAAAGTGACCAAAGCGGTGAAAGGCGCGACGCTGATTGGTTCCGGTATCGAAGTCATGCAGCAGATCTCCATGGTCGGTAACGATCTCAAGCTGGACAACGGCGTGGGCGTCTGCGGTAAAGAGGGCCAGAGCCTGCCAGTGGGCGTGGGCCAGCCGACACTGAAGGTCGATAACCTCACGGTGGGCGGCACGGCGTAATTTTCTCCCCTCACCCTAACCCTCTCCCCAACGGGGAGGGGGGAAATACCTACTCTTTCCTTCTTCCCCGCATGCCCTGAAACAGTTCCGCAACCTCCACAAAATACTCGGTCAGATAGTTAATGCACACCTGCACCTTAAGCGGCAGTTTGTCTTTTTCGGTATACAGGGCATACACCGGACGCGGATCGGACTGGTAGCGAGGGAACAGGATCTCCAGCACCCCGCTGTTGATCTCATTGATCACCCACATTAACGGGACGTAAGCGATCCCGGCGCCCGCCACCAGCCAGCGCGAGATGGTCATCGGGTCGTTGGTGACAAACCGTCCTTCCGGCAGCAGTCGGGTAGAAATGCCTTCCGGGGCAATCAGTTCAAATTCATTATCGGGGCGGACGCTGTACTCCAGCCAGGAGTGGTTGGCGAGATCGGCTGGTTTCTCCGGCACGCCGTACTGCGCCAGATAGCTCTTCGAGGCACAGACCACCATCGGCATACTCCCGAGTCGACGGGAGAAGAGGCTGGAGTCCTGCAGCGCGCCAACGCGGATCACCACATCCAGCCCGTCTGC
Organism: Enterobacter sp. SECR19-1250; assembly: GCF_013391025.1. Taxonomy (NCBI): domain Bacteria; kingdom Pseudomonadati; phylum Pseudomonadota; class Gammaproteobacteria; order Enterobacterales; family Enterobacteriaceae; genus Enterobacter; species Enterobacter sp. SECR19-1250. Next base: position 11,374 of record NZ_JACASJ010000126.1, read on the forward strand.
GATCAGGTCCGGGGCGGGAATACCGGTAACCAGATTCACGGTTAATCCCGGATATTCTTTCAGCATCTCTGCGGTCATGGCGGCGAGAACATTTTGTGCCATAGTTGAAGAACAGCCAATCCGCAGTGTCCCGATGGGCGTGTTGTTAAAGGCATAGAGCTGCTCGTGAACATCCTGCACTTCATGCATCATGCGGCGACAGCCCTGATAGTAAATTTTACCCGCCTCCGTCAGACCAATACTGCGGGTGCTGCGGTTGAGCAGCTTCACCTGCAGTTCATCTTCCAGTTTTGACACCGTCTGACTGATGGAGGAGACGCTCATCTGCAACTGCCGGGCAGCAGCAGTAAATGAGCCAAGTTCAACCACTTTGGCGAAGACCGACATGCGTTTTAAACGTTCCATTGTTCACTCTGGCTTAAAAGTGATTTAGATCACATATTATAGATAACAGCATAACAGTTACGTTAATATATTATTAATTACATAACGGCTGCGCCATTCTCGCCCGGCGTTTCTTGCTCTCCCGCGGTGGCGTGCGCTAAAAATTCTGAAGCCTGCACTCTCTCTTATCAAGGTCAACATGAGTCTGTTTCCCGTTATCGTGGTGTTCGGTCTGTCGTTCCCACCGATATTTTTCGAGCTTCTTTTATCACTGGCGATCTTCTGGCTGGTGCGCAAGGTGCTGGTTCCTACCGGGATCTACGATTTCGTCTGGCACCCTGCATTGTTCAATACCGCGCTGTATTGCTGCCTGTTCTACCTGATATCGCGCATGTTTGTCTGAGGTTGATGTGAAAACGCTAAGGAAGGTGCGAATAAGCAGGTCATTTCTTCCCAAGCTGACTCGCTGATTA
>NZ_JACASJ010000127.1:0-12065 GCF_013391025.1 Enterobacter sp. SECR19-1250
TTCATCGCTTTCGGTAAAAAATTACTGGGGATCCCTCAGCCCACAGGGAGAGGGAACGTAGAATGAGGATAATTCAACCGTTGGCCGCCACTTTACGCAGGTCAAACACCCGGCAGGCTTTCCCCTCCGAGCGCGGGATGCTGCCGCAGTTGACGATCATGACGTCTGTGGAAATCCCGACCATCGATTTAATGCGATGACGCAGCTGATGGCAGACCTGACAGCGCTGTTCGTGGGTCAGCGAAAGACTGCTCTCTTTCAGCTCCACTTTTACAGAAAGTGAATCAAGATGCCCCCGACGATTCACCTCCAGCTGGTAATGCGGAGAGAGATGCTCAAACTTCACAATCTCCTCTTCCAGCTGCGACGGGAAGACGTTCACACCGCGGATAATGAGCATGTCATCGCTGCGACCGCTGATCCTGTCCATGCGGCGCATGGTGCGGGCGGTACCCGGCAGCAGACGGGTCAGGTCGCGGGTGCGATAGCGGATCACCGGCAGCGCCTCTTTGGTCAGCGTGGTGAACAGCAGTTCGCCCTGCTCGCCGTCATTAAGCGGGGTGCCGTCGTTCGGGTTGACGATCTCCGGGTAGAAGTGATCTTCCCAGATGGTCGGGCCGTCGGCGGTTTCGAGACACTCCATCGCCACGCCCGGCCCCATCACTTCCGAAAGGCCGTAGATATCCAGCGCCGTAATGCCTAACCGTTTTTCGATCTCATGACGCATCGCCTGGGTCCACGGCTCGGCACCGAACACGCCCACGCGCAGGGAGCAGGCGCTGGCATCGCCGCCCATCTGGCGCTCCAGCTCTTCAATCAGGTTGAGGCAGTAGGAAGGCGTCACCATGATCATATCCGGCTTAAAATCGCGGATCAGCTGCGCCTGCTTCTCGGTCTGGCCGCCGGACATCGGGATCACCGTGGCCCCTAAACGCTCGGCACCGTAGTGAGCGCCCAGCCCGCCGGTAAACAGACCATAACCATAGGCCACATGGATTTTGTCCTTCGCGCTGCCCCCGGCGGCACGCAGGGAGCGGGCCACCAGATTGGCCCAGTTGTCAATGTCGCCCTGGGTATAGCCCACGACGGTCGGTTTCCCGGTTGTGCCGGAGGAGGCGTGAATACGCACCACCTGCTCCATCGGTACGGCGAAGGTATCGAACGGATAGTTATCGCGCAGATCCTGCTTGGTGGTGCACGGGAACTTGCGAATATCGGCCAGTTCGCGGAAATCGTCAGGGTGAACGCCCGCGGCATCAAACTTACGTTTGTACATCGGCACGTTGTTATAGGCGTGGTTCAGCGTCCATTTCAGACGTTGGGTCTGCAACGCCTGTAATTCGTCAATGGACGCGGTTTCGATCGGATCAAGCTTTGTTGTATTTATCATCGCAGGGTACTCACATTATTGTTCGCTCAAACACGCTCAAGGATCATGGCAATGCCCTGACCCACACCGATGCACATCGTACACAGCGCGTAGCGCCCGTGGCGTCGATGCAATTCATTGCTCGCGGCCAGCACCAGCCTGGCACCGCTCATTCCCAGCGGATGGCCTAACGCAATGGCCCCTCCGTTCGGATTGACGTGTGCGGCATCGTCCGGCAAACCCAGCTGACGCAGCACGCCCAGCGCCTGCGAGGCGAAGGCTTCGTTCAGCTCAATCACATCCATCTCGTTAATACTGAGCCCCGCTCGCTCCAGCACTTTACGGGTGGCGGGCACCGGCCCTAGCCCCATCAGACGTGGCTCCACGCCTGCGGTGGCCATGGCCACAATCCGCGTGCGCGGCACAAGCCCCTGTGCGAGCGCCATCTGCTCGCTGGCGATAATCAGCGCAGCGGCGCCATCGTTCACCCCAGAGGCGTTACCTGCAGTAACGACGCCATTTTTGCGAAACGGCGCTTTCAGGGCGGTAAGTTGCGCCAGCGTGGTGTCGGCGCGCGGGTGCTCATCAACAGAGACCTCCGTGACGGTCCGTTTTTTTCCCGGCACCAGCACCGGCACGATCTCTTGCGCCAGAATGCCGTTTTGCTGCGCCCGGGCGGTACGCTGCTGGCTGCGCAGCGCGAACGCATCCTGATCGGCACGGCTGATATTTAACAATTCAGCTACATTCTCTGCCGTTTCCGGCATGCTGTCAGTTCCGAACGTCTGATGCATGAGCGGATTCACAAATCGCCAGCCAAGGGTGGTATCGAAGATCTCCGCCTGGCGCTGAAACGCCGCGGTGGCTTTCGCCATCACAAACGGCGCGCGGGACATCGACTCCACGCCACCGGCAATCAGCAGATCGCCATCACCGGATTTTATGGCGCGTGCAGCAAAGCCAACCGCATCCAGCCCCGAGCCGCACAGGCGGTTGATCGTCGTGCCGGAGACGGTCTGCGGCAGCCCGGCCAGCAGCGACGCCATACGCGCCACGTTGCGGTTGTCTTCCCCCGCCTGGTTAGCGCAGCCGAAGATCACATCATCAATCCGCTCCGGGTCGAGCTGCGGATAGCGCTCCAGCAAGGCACGCAGCGATATGGCGCCCAGATCGTCCGCGCGTACGGCGGATAACGCCCCGCCGTACCGCCCCACCGGGGTTCGCACCCCATCACAAATAAATGCGTCACGCATCAGGCTTCTCCTGTCACATTGCCGCCGATGCGGTGGGATTTTCCGCGAAAGAGAGCGACGGTTTTCTGTTGTTGGTTCTGAATTTCGATGTCATATACGCCGGTCAGTTTGCCCTGATGCTTAACCCGCGCGGTGGCGGTCAGCTTGTCTCCGACAAAACCCGGTCGAAGGAAATCGATTGTGCAGCCAGAGGCCACCGCCGCCAGCCCCTGGCTGTTGCAGGCGTAGGCAAACGCGGTGTCGGCCAGCGAGAAGAGCTGTCCGCCGTGGCAGGTTTTATGGCCGTTAAGCATCTGCGGGGTGATGGTCATGGTCACCACTGCGTAACCTTCGTCCATGTCGATAATGTCCATCCCCATTGCCTGCGCGCAGGCATCCTGTTCGTACATGGTGCGGGCGTTATGCCAGGCGTTATGACTCATAGCTACTCTCCAGAAGCGCACGCTGGCGCAGCAGTGAACAGGGGCGATAACGTTCTTCGCCGTAATGACGCTGCAGGTTTTCCAGCAGCGTTAACAGACGTTGCCAGCCCAGCCGCTCGCCCCAGGCAATCGGCCCGGACGGGTAGTTCACGCCCAGACGCATGGCGGTATCGATATCTTTTTCGCTGGCGACCCCTTTTTGCAGCGCATCCAGCGCTTCGTTGGCAATCATCGCCACCGTGCGCCAGACCAGCAGGCCAGGGTAATCGGCAATCTGCACCACCCGCTTTCCCTGCTGTTGCAGGTAGCGGATGACTTTTTGCGTCGCGGTATGCGGGTTGCTGGCCGCCGACGCAATTACCGCCACGTCGCGCTCAATGCGATCAACCACCACCACCGGGCAGTTGAGGCGCAGCGCCAGCGCCTGAGCGGTTTCGCCCTGCGTTTCAATCAGCAACACATCATCGATTTCCGTGACGCCGTCACGTTTTCGTTCAACCCGCATTGGGCTAAAGCTGTCGTTGACCGCGTCGAGCCATGGCACCTGTGGCGATTCGCCTCGCCAGTCGTAAACGCCCTTCCCACTTTTTTTGCCCAGTCGCCCCGCCAGCACCAGCTCCTGCTGCACCAGTGAAGGGAGAAAACGCCGCTCCTGCCAGAATGCGTTAAACACCGAACAGGTCACGGCGAAGTTAACGTCCTGACCAATCAGATCGGTCAGTTCCAGCGGCCCCATCGGGAAACCGCCGCCTTCGCGCAGGGCAGCATCAATGACTTCAGGAGCTGCAACCTGTTCCTCCAGCGCGCGCCAGGCTTCGGAATAGAAGGGACGCGCCACGCGATTTACGATGAAGCCCGGCGTCGACTGGCAGCGCACCGGCTGTTTCCCCCAGTTCAGTGCCAGCTCGCACAGCGCGTCGGCCACTTCCGGCGAGGTCGCCAGCCCGCTAACCACCTCCACCAGCTTCATCACCGGTGCCGGGTTAAAGAAATGCAGGCCTGCCACTCGCTCTGGATGACGGATATCCGCCGCAATCGCCGTGATCGAGATAGAAGATGTGTTGCTGGTAAGCAGGGTCTGCGGCGGGCAGATCTCCGCCAGTTCGGCAAACAGCGCTTTTTTCACCTCAAGGCGCTCGGAGGCGGCTTCTATCACCAGGTCCGCCGCGGTTAGCGCACTGATATCCGTGACCGGGGTCAGCCGGGCGAGGATCTGCCCACACGCCTCCTCAGTGAGTTTGCCCCGCGTCACCCGGGAGGCCAGGCGCTGGCGAATGCCGTCAATGGCGCGGGAAATGGCGTCTGAGGCGATGTCGTACATCATCACCTGATGCCCATGGCTTGCCGCGACTTCGGCTATTCCGGCGCCCATTGTCCCGCTTCCAATGACGGCGACAGTACGAATGTTCAGCATCTTACTTCCCCGTAAAATTCGGCACGCGCTTCGCCAGAAAGGCGCTCACGCCCTCACGGTAATCGTCGCTGCGTCCGGCCAGCCGTTGATAATCGCGCTCCAGGTCAAGCTGTGCGTCCAGGGTGTTGGTTTCCGCGGCATTGATCGCCTGCTTGATCAGCCCCAGCCCAAAGTTGGGCTGCGAGGCAAAGTGCAGCGCCAGCTGCTGCGCCGTGCTGGAGAGCTGGTCGTCATCCACCACCTGCCAGATCATTCCCCAGGCGTGCGCCTGTTCGGCGCTCAGTTTGTCGCCAAGCAGCGCCAGCCCCATGGCACGGGCACGTCCGGCCACGCGCGGCAGGAACCAGGTTCCGCCGCAGTCCGGGACTAACCCCAGCTTGCTGAAGGCCATCACAAAGGTGGCGGAACGCGCGGCAATCACCATGTCGCACCCCAGCGCCAGCGTGGCCCCTGCTCCTGCCGCCACGCCGTTGACCGCGCAAATCACCGGTTTTGGCAGCGCAGCCAGACGACGCACCAGCGGGTTATAAAAGGTCTCGACGGACATCCCCAGATCCGGCGCAGGACCGTTCGGGTCGACGTTACGGTCGTTCAGATCCTGCCCGGCACAGAAGCCGCGCCCTGCACCGGTGATCAGCAGACAGCGGATCGTCTCATCGCGCTCGGCCTGCTTCAGGCATTCTGCAAGCTGCTGGTGCATCACATCGTTAAAGCTGTTCAGACGCTCCGGACGGTTCAGCGTCAGGGTCATTACGCCTTGCTCTACATGACTGAGAATAAATTCCACAATTAGCGTCCTTTAAAGTCGGGAGTACGTTTCTGTAAGAAGGCGTCGATGCCTTCTCGCCTGTCTTCCGTGGCCGAGAGCAGCGTGAACAGTTGACGCTCCTGCGCCAGACCCGCCTGCAGCGGCACCTCCTGCGACTGGCGCAGCGCCTGTTTAGCCGCCTGTAGCGCCAGCGGCGAGTGGCGCGCCATCAGCGCTGCCTGTTTCAGGGCGTATTCCAGCGTCAGCGAGGCCGGGAAAACGTCGCTGACCAGACCGGCACGCTGGGCCTGCTGCGCCGTAATGCTTTCCCCGGTCAGTACCATTTTGCTGGCGAGCGATTTACCCACGCAGCGGATCAGGCGCTGCGTGCCGCCCGCACCGGGCATGATCCCAAGCGTAATTTCTGGCAGACCGAAGCGGGCGTTGTCACCGGCAATCACTACGTCGCACAGCAGGGCCAGCTCGCAGCCAGCCCCGAGTGCAAAACCGTTCACGGCGGCAATCAGCGGTTTATTGAAGGCGTCAATCCGCTTCCACAGCTGAGGACGACTATCGTTCAGGGTGGCAGGCAGATCTTTTTCTGCCATTTCGTTGAGATCGGCTCCGGCCGCAAAGCAGCGCTCGCTGCCGTAAATCACACAGGCAGAGAGGGCGTTATCGCTTGCCGCCGCCTCCAGCTGTTCTGCAAGCTGTGTCAGCAGCGCATTGTTAAGGGCGTTGCGTGCCGCCGGCCGGTTGAGCGTGAGTTGCAGCACGCGGTCATAACGGGTGACCAGAAGTTCGCTCATGCCATCCCCTTAGCATCAAAGTCGACGACCACGTCGGCGGTTAGCGGCAGTGCCTGACAGCTCAGTACATACCCGGCGGCCAGTTCGTCCGGCTCCAGGCTGTAGTTGGTCGCCATGTCCACCTTGCCGCGCAGCACTTTGCATTTACAGGTGGCGCAGACGCCTCCCTTGCAGGCATACGGCAGATCCGTCCCCTGGCGCAGGGCGGCATCAAGAATGCTCTCGTCGTCCGCCGTGAGGACGATCTCGCGGTCACGTCCGTCCTGGCGCACGATCACCTTCTGGCCTTCCGCCTGCACGCTCACCGCGCGCTTAACGGCCGTGCCCGGCGTATTGAACCGCTCAAGATGAATGGATTTTTCCGCCATTCCCAGCGCTTTTAAGGTCGCTTCAGCCTCGTCCATCATCGCGGCCGGGCCGCAGATAAAGGCCTCGTCGTACTGGCGGAAGTTGATCAGCGTTTTTGCCAGCGCCTGCAGCTTTTCACCGTCGATACGGCCGTAAAGCAGGTCGCTGTCCAGCCGCTCCTGGCTGAAGATGGCAACCAGCTGCAACCGCTGCGGGTATTTATCCTTCAGGTCCGCCAGCGCCTGACGGAACATCATGCTCTGGCTGCTGCGGTTGCCGTAGATCAGGGTGAAGTGGCTGTTCGGTTCGGCGGCCAGCGTGGCGGATAAAATCGCCAGCATCGGGGTGATGCCGGAGCCCGCGGCAATCGCCAGATAGTGACCTTCCCGTTCAGGCTGCGGCTGATAGCCAAAATGCCCCTGGGGAACCATCACCTCCAGCGTCATGCCAGGTTTGATCTCATCCCGGGCGTAACGGGAGAAACGCCCGCCTTCAATGGCTTTAACCGCGACGCTGATCTCCCCCGGCGCGCTACTCCGGCAGATGGAGTAACAGCGGCGCAATTCGTCTGCACCCAGTCTGGTTTTCAGGGTCAGGTGTTGGCCGGGACGAAAGCGGTAAGCCTCCTGCAACGCCTGCGGAACCGAGAAGGTGATGGTCACCGCATCGCGGGTTTCGGGTTCTACTTTTGCCACTGTTAATGAATGAAACGTTGTCATGGCAACCTCAAATACATTTGAAATAGTCGAAGGGTTCGCGGCAGGTATTACAGCGATACAGCGCCTTACAGGCCGTAGAACCAAACTCACTGATAAGCGAGGTGTCGGTGCTGGCGCAGCGCGGGCAGCTCACCTCAGCGGGAACGTGGATATGACAGCTGTGCCCCACGGGTGGGCTGATGCCATACGCGCGCAGACGTTCACGCGCATCGGCGGTCATCCAGTCGGTCGTCCAGGCGGGTTCCAGCTGCAGCACAATGTGCACCGGCGTATAACCGTGCGCCGTCAGGGTGTCGCGGATGGCGCCAAGCAGGTGTTCCGTCGCCGGGCAGCCTGAATAGGTTGGCGTAAAGCCAATCACCCAGCCTTCGCCCTGCGCGGTGACGCTACGCACCATGCCTAAATCGGTGATGGTGAGCACCGGCACTTCCGGGTCCGGGATCTGGCTTAACAGGGACCAGATGTGCGGAACCTGTGGGGGTGCGATGTCGACAAGACGTTGCATGGCGTTCTCCTTTACCACTGCTGACCGGGATACGCGCGCTGGAGATACTGCATCTCTGCCAGCATCGGGCCCAGATGCTCGGTATGCAGCCCGCGTTTTCCGCCGGTGCGATAGGCCGTCTCATCGGGCACGCGCAGGGTGGCTTCCCGCAGTCCGGCAAACACTTCGTGTTCCCACGGCTGGCGCAGGGTGCGCGGATCAACCGCAACGCCGGACTCAATAAGCTCAAGCTCAACGTCATCCGCCTCGAACAACTCGGCCGTAAAGCGCCACAGGTTGTCGATGGCCTGCTGCATTTTTTGCGACGAGATTTCGGTACCGTCTCCCAGGCGCACCAGCCAGCCGCGGCTAAAGCGCAGGTGATAACGCGCCTCTTTAATCGCCTTGGCGGCGATAGCGGCAAGCTGACTGTCGCTGCTGTGGATCAGCCGTTCGTAGAGGGCAACATTCCACGCGTCCATCAGATACTGGCGGGCGATCGTGTCGGCGAAGTTGCCGTTCGGCTGTTCTGCCAACAGTAAATTGTGAAACTGACGCTCATCGCGGCCGAAGGCCAGGGTGTCTTCATCGCCCTGACCTTCCCGCTCTGCCGCGCAGGCGAGGAAGTTGCGCGCCTGCCCCAGCAGATCGAGACCGATGTTGGCGAGCGCAAGGTCGATTTCCAGCTCCGGCGCGTGTCCGCACCAGGCTCCGAGGCGCTGCGAGAGCACCAGACCGTTGTCGCCCAGACGCAGGGCGTATGCAGATACTGTTTTCATCCCTGACCTCACATATGCTCGATGCCATCAGGGATGGTGTAAAACGTCGGGTGGCGATAGACCTTGCTTTCCGCCGGGTCGAAGAACTCGCCGCTCTCTTCCGGCTGAGAGGCAACGATCTCGCTCGCCTTCACCACCCAGATCGAGCAGCCTTCGCTGCGGCGGGTATAGGCGTCCCGCGCGTTTTCCAGCGCCATGCGATCGTCAGCGGCATGCAGACTACCAACATGGCGGTGGGATAACCCTTGTTTGCTGCGTACGAACACTTCGTACAGAGGCCAGTAGACATTGCTCATCGTGATTTCCTCTTATGCGGCCTGACGGGCGCGTTGTTTTTCTGCATGCGCCAGTGCGGCTTCACGCACCCACGCCCCCTCTTCCCAGGCTTTGCGCTTGGCGGCCAGGCGTTCGTGGTTGCAAATCCCGCGTCCGTTGATCACCTCGTCAAACTCCTGCCAGTCAATCTCACCGAAGCGGTAGTGGCCGGTTTCCTCGTCAAAGCGCAGGTCGGGAGCGGGTACCGTCATCCCCAGCATCTCCACCTGCGGGATGGTGTTGTCGACGAAGCGCTGACGCAGTTCGTCATTGCCAAAGCGTTTAATTTTCCAGGCGAGACTGCGGGCGCTGTTCGGCGAGTTGTCGTCGTTTGGTCCGAACATCATCAGGGCGGGCCACCAGAAACGGTTGATGGCATCCTGCAGCATCTGCCGCTGGGCGTCGCTCCCCTGCGCCAGCGCCATGCAGGCTTCAAACCCCTGACGCTGGTGGAAGCTCTCTTCTTTACAGATTTTCACCATCGCGCGGGCGTACGGCCCGTAAGAGGTCCGGCACAGCGCCACCTGATTGACGATGGCGGCACCGTCCACCAGCCAGCCGATTACGCCGATATCGGCCCAGCTCAGCGTCGGATAGTTAAAGATGGAGGAGTATTTCATCTTGCCGTCGAGCATTTTCTGGTAGATGTCTTCCCGCGCGCAGCCCAGCGTTTCAGCCGCGCTGTAGAGATACAGCCCGTGCCCGGCTTCGTCCTGCACTTTCGCCAGCAGGATCGCTTTGCGGCGTAGCGTCGGGGCACGGGTGATCCAGTTCCCTTCCGGCAGCATGCCGACAATTTCAGAGTGGGCGTGCTGACCAATCTGGCGGATCAACGTCTTGCGATAGGCTTCCGGCATCCAGTCCTGAGGCTCAATCGCCGTCTCCTGCGCTATGCGCTGCTCAAAGCGTTGTTCTTGCGTCACGTCATCACCTTTATGATTCGTTAGTTTGCAACTTAAAGCGTAACTGTGAATCACTTTGTTTTTTAAAAGTTACACAAAGGTTAAATATACCCCCAAGAAATGTTTCCTGATTTTGTGATGTCGCTCGCAGGGCTTTTGCGCAAAGGCTGCCACATCAGAGCAACAACCGCCGCACACCTTCCCTTGAGATCACATTGTTAACAATTCATTAAAACTCAGCTTGATTTTTATGATTCATGATCAAACTATTGATAGTGAAATAACGAAACATGTGGAGATAAGAGATGCAGCAGTTAGCCAGTTTCTTGTCCGGTGTCTGGCAGTCTGGCCGGGGCCGCGAACGTACTATTCATCACGCCATCAGCGGTGAAGCGCTCTGGAGCGTGACCAGCGAAGGGCTGGACATGGCGGCGGCACGTCGCTATGCCATTACCCATGGCGGTGAAGCGCTCCACGCCATGACCTTTATCGAACGCGCGGCGATGCTGAAAGCAGTGGCGAAGCACCTGCTCAGCCTGAAAGAGACGTTTTATGCTCTCTCAGCCCAGACCGGCGCGACAAAGGCCGACAGCTGGGTAGATATTGAAGGTGGGATTGGCACGCTGTTCACCTATGCCAGTCTGGGGAGCCGTGAATTACCGGACGACACGCTGTGGCCCGAGGACGAACTGATCCCGCTGTCGAAAGAAGGCGGCTTTGCGGCGCGCCATGTGCTGACGTCAAAATCGGGCGTGGCGGTGCATATTAACGCCTTCAACTTCCCCTGCTGGGGAATGCTGGAAAAACTCGCCCCCACGTGGCTTGCCGGGATGCCGGCGATCATCAAACCCGCTACCGCCACCGCGCAGGTGACGCAGGCGATGGTGAAAGCGATCGTGGAGAGCGGTCTGGTGCCGGATGGCGCCATCAGTCTGATCTGCGGCGGCGCGGGCGATCTGCTGGACCATCTCGACAGCCAGGATGTGGTGACGTTTACCGGCTCCGCCAGCACCGGCCAGACCCTGCGTGTTCACCCGAATATTGTGGCAAACGCGATCCCGTTCACCATGGAAGCCGACTCCCTGAACTGCTGCGTGCTGGGAGAAGACGTGACGCCGGAACAGCCCGAGTTCGCCCTGTTCATTCGCGAGGTTGTACGTGAGATGACCGCCAAGGCCGGACAGAAATGTACCGCCATCCGCCGCATTATCGTTCCGCAACACCAGATTGACGCGGTAAGTCAGGCGCTGATCGCCCGGCTGGAAAAGGTGGTGGTGGGCGACCCGGCGCAGGAAGGCGTGAAAATGGGTTCCCTGGTCAATAGCGAACAGCGTGCGGACGTGCAGGAGAAGGTGGATCAGCTTGTGGCCGCAGGCTGCCAGGTTCGCCTGGGCGGAAAAGCCGACCTGCAGGCCGCCGGAGCGTTTTACCCGCCAACCCTGCTCTTTTGCCCGCAGCCGGATGAGACCCCGGCGGTGCACGCCACCGAAGCGTTCGGGCCGGTGGCGACTCTCATGCCATATCGCCACGCAGACCATGCGATGCAGCTTGCCCGCGCGGGCGGCGGTAGCCTGGCCGGGACGCTGGTCACGGCGGATCCCGCGCTCGCCCGCCAGTTTATTTCTGGTGCAGCGCGGGCACACGGTCGCATTCAGATCCTCAATGAAGAGTCAGCAAAAGAGTCTACCGGCCACGGTTCTCCGCTTCCGCAGCTCGTGCACGGCGGTCCCGGACGTGCAGGCGGCGGCGAGGAACTGGGTGGCCTGCGTGCGGTCAAACACTATATGCAGCGCACCGCCATTCAGGGCAGCCCGACCATGCTGGCCGCCATCGGCAAACAGTGGGTACGCGGCGCGACGGTGCATGAAGATCGCGTTCATCCGTTCCGCAAATACTTCGAGGAATTGCAGCCGGGCGACAGCCTGCTGACGCCGCGCCGAACCCTGACGGAAGCCGATATCGTTAACTTTGCCTGCCTGAGCGGGGATCATTTCTATGCTCACATGGACAAAATTGGCGCAGCGGAGTCGATCTTTGGCGAGCGGGTGGTACACGGTTACTTCCTGATTTCCGCTGCCGCCGGGCTGTTTGTTGATGCAGGTGTGGGGCCGGTGATCGCCAACTACGGCATGGAAAACCTGCGCTTTATCGAGCCGGTTAAACCGGGCGATACCATTCAGGTGCGGCTGACCTGCAAACGTAAAACCCTGAAGAAACAGCGTACGGCGGATGAAAAACCCACCGGCGTGGTCGAATGGGCGGTTGAGATTTTCAATCAGCACCAGCAGGCGGTGGCGCTGTACTCCATTCTGACGCTGGTGGCTCGCCAGCAGGGTGATTTCAACTAACGTCCCCTCACCCTCTCGACAATGGCTGAGGGCTCCCCGGTAATTTGTAAGCAGAAGCAATAACGCTGCTTTCAGAAAGACTGAGGGCTCTCAGCGATACCCTGGTCCGGCTGTAAATCGCTGAGGCGTTTCCTGCAGGCCGGGGCGAGGCGCAG
>NZ_JACASJ010000128.1:0-11239 GCF_013391025.1 Enterobacter sp. SECR19-1250
CACGGGGTGACTACGCCTTAGCGTGCTTTATTTTCCGAATTCTGAGACGACCCCTTTCAGTGCCATCTGGCCACTGGTGCTGTTAAGCCTGGAGAGTACGGCAAGGCGCAGGCCGGCCTGCCGTTGTTTCTCCGTCTGCGGGCGTTGCTCCCGCAAGGGCACGCAGTCGGCTATGCGGTAAACACCATACCGGCCGCCCCAGGGGTTTTTGTACCATCTGACCGGTTCTGCTCCGGGGGCCGGTTTCATTCTGAACTCATCGCGCAGACGTCCTTTGGTGAAACAACTGTCCTCAGCAATGGCCCCCGCGCGTCGTGCAGCTAACTCGTCATTTTCCATGATCCATCCCCTGCCGTAAGGCATGTGTGATTTGCGTACCCGGCCCGTCAGCCGGGTTATCCTTTTTCCGGCGTGTCCCGGTTCTGGCGGATAAACCATTCAAAGATCGCGCAGGCGACCTCGTCAGGCTCATGGCCTTCGAAGTCAGCACCGGTGTACGGGGAATCCTGCCACTGACGTGAATAATCCGTCAGATCCTGCCGGGCCTCATTCCAGAGCAGTTTCTGCCAGCGGATCGGTTTCTCCGGGGCGCGTCTGTCCCAGCCAATCGCCAGCAGACCGTAAGTGGCATACGCGATGTCCGGCAGCCGGCAGCGCGCGTCCAGCCAGACGCGGCGCGTTTCCATCCACGCCATAAAAGCGGGTGTCTGCTCAATGGCCAGAACGTTCTCCAGTTTCCAGGCGCGGATCGGACCTGCTTTCTGTGGGGCCGGCAAAAACTCTGCGACAGCTTTGTCTGTCCAGAGCCGGTCTTTCAGCCCCTGCCGGCTGATCCAGTTTTTGTGCCAGTCCCGGCTGCGTTCCTGCCGTTTTCGTTCACCATATTCCCGCCGTTCCCTTTCGTCATACAGGTGCCAGCGGCCATTGTAGTAAGGCATATCCCCGTCTCCTTTATGGTACCGGCCGACATTGCCGGCGTTACTGCTGTACCAGCAGGTGGTCCGCAGTGGCGCGCAGCCAGTCATAGAGTTCGTGCCCGTCCGTATCCAGCCCGGCGTCCAGCTGTATGCCGCGTTCCGTCAGTTCGCCGCCACAGAAGGGAATTTTTCTCCGGAGGGTTCCCAGCACGCCGGTGCGATCATCAATCACCACCCTTTCTTCATACTCCGCAAACTGATTCAGGGTGAGATCGATGAACCAGCCGTTCAGCTCGACAATCACGTGAGAATGAATGGTGGAGTGGTGCTCTTCCCTGAACTGTTCTGACGCCAGCATATGCACGATCACCGGCTGCAGTGACGGGTCACTGTCCTGCAGATACTGCGCCAGAAAGTTACTGGCCAGGTCGCAGCAGCCGTGCGGAAATTCATTCAGCTCCTGCCAGCGCCCCATATGAAAACATTCGTGCGACCGGGTGTCAGCGGCCAGCACCAGGGCGTTGCGGAAAGCATGGATACGGCGTCTGATTTCTGGTGTCATTTTGTCTCCTTCCCGCCTTTCGGCTCGCCCCGGGCCAGCGTCAGCAGTTCCCCCTGCAGGGTCCGGGTTTCCTTGCGGGCCTCTTTCAGCTCGGCCCGGGTCTCGGCCAACTGCGTGGCCTGGTGCTCACCGGTGGCGGTCAGCCCGGCCACCTTCTCCCGCAGCGTCAGCACGTCGTCGCGCAGCGTCCTGACCTCACCCAGCAGACGGTCCCGCTCGGCCTCCACTTCCCGCAGGGCCGCCAGTTCGGTCTCCAGCTGCGCCACACGGGCCAGAGCCTCATCGCGCTCCTGGTCGGCCCGGGCAATATCGTCGTCAGCCTGCTCACGGGCGGCGAGGGTGGCTGTGTCGGCCAGCTGACAGGCGGCCTGCCAGAGTATCCCCAGCTGACCGGTCAGCAGTTGTGCGAGCTCTGCCGGCAGCGCCGGGGTCTGACCGGCGGCCTGCTCCCGAAGACGGGCACGCAGGGCGCGCATCACGGGCGAGATGTGGGACAGGGAGCCGCCGCCCAGGTGGGCGCGCACCTGCTCGTTGGTGGGGGACGCATTGCCGGCGGCCATCAGCGCGGCGGCCGCATCCTCGATGCGGCGGACAATCTCGGGGGACGGCAGGCTCATGGCAGCTGCTCCTCAGTCTGGCGCCGGGCGTGCTGACGGGCGCGGTGTTTGCTGGCGCGGGAGGCGGCGTCATAACCGCGACCCTTGCGGTAGCCCCGGGAACTGCACAGGGCGCAGGTGCACCCGTCGGCGGACCAGAACTGGCCATAGGGTTTCATGGGATGTCTCCTTACAGGCCGCCGTCAGGATGCGGCGGGATGGTCACATTATACACAATAATATAGATAATACAAAAAATACACTTTATACATACAATACAAATAATACATACATTATATTTGATACATACAATATGATACGTACATACGTTGACCTGTTTTTTCCGTGCAGATCCGGAAACCCCCGGTTCCGGATCTGCATGAACCCCTTCGGCACCCGGCGGCCAAAAAACACAACATGTGCCACGCTGTCAGCTGCATTTTCTTCTAGATGTTGTGTTTTTGCCCCGTACCGTGACCCGGCGCGCGGCGGCCGATATTGCCGCTTTGCTTATTACATGACCGTGGTACACTTCCGGAAAGTGCAGATACAGAAAAAATCGGATCACCGCCGTTACCCTGTCGGTAATTTAGCGGCGTGGTTATTTTCATGATTATTATCATTCAGCTAATTATTTCGTCGGGGATAAAACCGTCTGGTAACACTCGGTAAGGTCCGCGGTGTGGGACTGATTATTTTCGGACAAAAAAAGGAGCGGAGGATGGGACGTTCAGTACCGGTCAAAATTGGCGAAAGGGAATTTGCTTCCAAAGATGCAGCAAAACGTTATTTCATGGATCAGCGCGATGCGGTAAAAGCGAATGGCAGAATTACCGACGGTAAGTTCTTTGACGAGCTGAAGGTACTATTCACACTTTACTGTGACAGCTGTCCCGGATGGGAACTGAACGGCAGATTTGTCACGCACTTCGCCGTGAAGTCTGAGAAGCGTTTACGTGATGGACAATGGATCACCACGTTCTGTTACGAAGTTCTTCTAAGTAATGGAGAGCTCCGGCCTTTTTCCATACCTAAAGCGATCGATGCCATTGTTAAAGCCTCATTGAAGAGTGACCAGTAATGGCGGACGGGATTTTCTTTATTTAACGGAGCAGTGGTATGGATACGTTTGAATTTGATGCGCTGACGTTTGTCACCGACCCGACGGCAGATGCGGATGTCAGTCCGGGAACGCGGGAGGACATTCTCTCGATGCTCGCATGCTATCCGGAGTTGTCCGGATGGCGCCCGTCCGTTTTTTTCCATGCCTGGGGCGCTTACTCCCGGGATATTTACGCCGTCAGCTGGGTGGACTGGCTGAACGGACAGCGTGATCCGGGTTTTCTGGCGTACTGCTATGTCCGCCAGCGCTGGCCGGATTTTGACTTTGGCGATACGGGGCTGTTTGATGACGAGATCCACGCACTCGCTGACGGGCAGCCCTGGGCGCAGTCACCGCTGCCGGCGGTCCCGGACTGGGTGAGGCTGCCATGAATCCGGGTATCCGCCGTCTGCCGGCAGTCCGGCCCGTTTTCTGGCTGTTAGTTTTCTGGCCGCTCCTGATCGGCGCCGCCCTCCGGGGCGGGATCTGGCTGGCGGAATCTATCCTTAACCTGTTCACACCGGTGGCCACTGATGCCCTCTTTTTCACTGGACTCCGGCCCTGGCTGACCCTGCCTTATCTGGCCGGGATGTCTGCCTACTGGCTGGCAGCTCTCATCACGCTCTATCTGCTGGCCACCGGCTTTACGTCTGTACTGAAAATTTTTCTGCCCCTGTCTGAGGCGCGTCTGCGTCAGGAGAAAGACGATGCTAACTGCGAAAGAAACGGCAAGTGAACTGGTCTCGTTACTGACCCTCTGCCAGACCCTGCTGTCTGAAAAGGACGGGGTGGTGCGCCAGGCTCCGGAGGTGTATGCCCGCGACCGGGATGCGTTTTCGGAGCGTATTGTGGAGGCGTGTATGCATGCGAAAACGCTGGAGTACCTGCTCCCCATGTACAGCCAGCTGGCGGCGGTGGGAGAAGAAATGGAACGGCAGGGTAAAATTCGGGTGAACGTCGGACAAAGTTATGCCCGGGTCGCCCTGGATTATCTGCAGGCACAGTATCTGCCCGGACTGGCGACGGAGAAAGACTGAGTGACGGCATCTGGCGTACCACACAGCCTCTCTGCTGAGGACCGACAATGGATATGAACAGCAACCTTTCCACTGAAGTGCCGGACAGTGATGCGGTCAGTGCCGCTGCGGGCCGGGCCTGCCTGTATGTGGCGCTGAGTGCCGCGAGCCTTATTGGTGGTGTTTTACTGACCGTGGCTCCCCGATCGATTTTATCTCCGCTGATGATGGTGAGCGCAGTGACAACAATTTTAATCTTCCCGGCATCGGCCTATCTGGCCACCTGGCATATTCTGAGGTACGTCCGTCTGCTCCATGAACGTCCCCGGGTTACGGAGTTCCCGGAATGAATTACCCCGTGCCGTCATTTCCGGCCCCGACAGCATCCCTCCCCTATCCGACGGTTAACATCGACTGGTCCGCCGCGCTGGCCCTGCGTCAGATGGCGCTGGCGCATGACGCGCTGCCGAAATACCTGCTAGGCATTGAGGTGGCCGCCCTGCTCCACTATATCCCCGACCTGTATCAGCAGACGCTGATCGCCACACTGTGGAACACGGGCGCGCGGATCAACGAAGCGCTGGCGCTGACCCGCGATGATTTCAGGCTTGATGTGCCGCAGCCGTGGGTGCAGCTGGCCACCCTGAAACAGCGGGAGGAAAAAGCGGGTCGCGGAGCCGGCAGACTGCCTGCCGGGGTAAGCCCGCACCGCATCGTGCCCCTCTCCGATATGCAGTATGTCACGCAGCTGCAGACCATGGTGGCCACACTGAAAATTCCGGCTGAGCGGCGTAACAAAAATACCGGACGTGCCGAGCGGGTGCGCATATGGGGCGTGACAGACAGGACAGTTCGGACCTGGCTTAACGATGCCGTGGCGCGCGCCGCCGCTGACGGTGTCCGGTTCTCCATTCCGGTCACGCCCCATACCTTCCGCCATTCCTACGCGATGCATATGCTCTATTCCGGGATCCCGCTTAAGGTGCTCCAGGCTCTGATGGGACACCGGAGTATCAGCTCCACAGAGCTCTACACGAAAGTCTTTGCGCTCGATGTTGCTGCAAGTCATCGGGTCCAGTTCCACCTTCCCGGTACCGATGCCGTTGCCCTGCTCCGGCAGTTTACACCCGGCGATGAACCTCACCGACGCTGAACAGGAGTCCGTTCTGTATGGCCATGAAACTTGTCCGCAAGAAAGCCCCACGGGGCGGCCTCATCCGGTGGCTGACCGGTGATGAAGAAACGGCAGTAAAGAATATATCCGGTCGCAGAGCATCATCAGGTCGGGAGGAATACCTCCTGGCCGCAGAGGTGCTGCGGGAAATGCGTCAGCGTGAGGCATGGCTGCAGTGCGACTGCGTTCCGGGAGATTCGCCGGCGATGAACAGCGCGAACCTGATGCAGGACACCGGTACCCTCTTTCTGGCCGGTTTCAACCATGAGCATGCACCGGACTGCCCGATGTACCGTCCTTTTAGTGGTGATTCGGGCGCCACATCATCCGGTACCCGAAAAACGGCCGGCAGCCGGCGTATCAGCTACCGGGATTTTCTTCCACCCGACGATGCAGAAACCACCATCAGGGCTCCGGGGCGTACGGCTGCACAGGCAGATGACCGCACACGGCGTACGCGCCGGTCACGTATTGCCCGCCTGCTCCTGTCCCTCATTGACGATGCGGGGCTGAATAAGCTGGATATCCTTCACCCCCTTCCCTCCCGCAGTGTCATGGAATCCGTTAATGCGCTACGAACTGTCACTGAAAACACAGAATTTATCCGCGGGCGACACCTCTCGGAGATTGTGCGATTTCAGCCCGGGCTGACTGAGAATGGCAGGGAGCAACTGATGAAGGGACTGGAGCGTCCGGACGCGCACTGGCCTTCCGGTAAAACCCGGATGTTCTTCCAGATATTTATGTCCGATCAGGTCACCCGGGATGACGCGGTGTTCCGCTGGTCAGGTGGAGAACTGCCGTTCCGTCCGGAGCGAGGAGTGAGCATCAACGGGGAAGCACAGGACGGCGCGCGGCCGCCCTACTGGGTCATTCTGGCTTTCCGCAGAGGAATGGAGGGCACGGTTATCTGCAGTGAAGGCTATGCGCATGCACTCTTTCGCCGGGGATGTCCGGTACCTGTCGATAGTGGGCTTGAGCGGGCCACACTGGAGAGTCTCTCGGACGTGGCCGGATGGCTTGCCCGGAAGCCCGATGCGCCGACGCTCAGTGTGGAAAAACCGCTGTTTGATATCGAGGTCAATACCGACGGTGAGAAAGGGTTTGTGCTGCCGGATTTCATCGTGACGGCCCGTATGCCGGATGGAAAACAGCATACCGTGGTGGTTGAAACGATGGGATACACCGATGATGACTACTGTGAGAGAAAGGCGGAACAGCATAAGGGAATGCGGCAGATCGGATTACTTCAGACCGACCCACCCCGATGGCCACAGGCGGTGGAAAAAACCTTCGCTCGTCAAATATACGGTATTGCTTTGCATTTAAAGTAATAACATCAAATTAATATTGTAATGATATTAATTTGATGTTCTTTTGATATCCATTTAAGTGTTTTTTAATGGTGTTTTCATTTACCATTTCATTCGCTGTTTTTTTTCTTGCCAACGATTTGGAGCCCGTAGTCGAGCGTGTTGATGCACGACATGTTGATGAATGCAGCCCTTGATTGGCCGTGCTCAGCCGCCGCCTCATCTATGCGTTCTATCAGTTCAGGATCCATTGTTATAGTGATCTGCTGCTTCTTCCCTTTGGTAACTCCCTTCTTCGCTGGTTGCCTTGCGTCAGGGGCAGAATTGATGAACTTGTCTACAGCCTCAGACTTTGTATCCTGGACAGGAGCTCTGGGTTTTTTCTGGATAACCATCTAATATCACCTATGTATTATTTTGATATTAATATAATATCAAATTACTATTCGAACAATGTTGAAATGAGAGCATCCAGTTCATTCAAAGCAACTTTCTCATGGGAGCGGAGTTTCAGTTCTCTAACTGTCCGTCCAGTGCCTGCTGCGTTACCAAAGACTTTCCTTTGATAGATAATTTTATCGAGAATGGGAATGTCCTCCTTGTACTCATCCATCATCTCGAACATGTCTTTGTTATCAGATGACTTGGCTTGTGTATCCGCTTTGTTCAGCAGTGCATAGCAGGTTAAACCATCACGAACACTTCTTGCTTCCCTGATAAGCTCGACATTTGTATCCATCGCCCATGCTTCAAAACTGCCTGGTGAGGAAGGCACAAGAAGTACATCTGTCAACGTCAACGCTGCGCGCATTGCTGTCGAGTCCCGACCACCACATTCGATAATGATGTCGTCAAAATTATCCTTCTGCTGTAGTACTTGGCTTCTTAGCACCGGTCCATCAGGATAGTGTGAACAGGCTATACCTGGTTCAACCCCTGCCTCTGAACGCACCAGGATAGCCAGTTGTGAAGAGCCTTGCTTGTCGCCATCTACCAGCCATACTTTTTTACCCTGAAGGGCTCTGGCTGCGGCGATGTTAACCGCCAGTGTGGATTTGCCCACACCGCCTTTTGTGTTAGCAATCGTCAGTATCATCTCAATCTCTTTTTAATATTAAAACAATATCATGATACTAGTAATTTTAACTTCCTTGTCAATAACTCCTTTTGTCTGAGTGCAAAAAACAACCAAACGCTATGTGATGTTATTTTAATATTAAAATAATATTTGTTTGGGCTTGAAATGGATTGATTTCAACATTCGTTTGATATTAACATTCATCGCAAGACCTCAAAGTGAGTAACAGGTGATGTGCCTGGTGACTTCAATACTCATTTTGAGTAATAAAAGTGACCTTTGATAAAGGAGTGCGAATGAACGTCTTCTGCGATGATGGCTCAACAACAGTAAAACTTGCCTGGTATGAGGGTAAAAATCTAAAGACCTTTCTCTCCGCTAACTCATTCAGAAATGGATGGAAAGTCGAGGGAATAGGTAGCCGTCAGACTTTCAATTATGAACTTGACGGCAGGAAGTACACATATGATGAGGTCAGCAACCTGGCTATCAATACTACTCATATTGAGTATCAGTACAGCGATGCTAATGTTCTGGCGGTACATCATGCGTTGCTCTGCAGTGGGATAAACCCTCAGCCCGTATCCCTGACAGTTACACTACCAATCAGTGAGTTTTATACCTCTGACTGTCAAAAGAATGAGCTCAACATACTTCGCAAAATCAAAAACCTTCTTCGCCCGGTAAAGCTGAATAAAGGGGAAGTGTTCACGATCGAGCAGGTTGAGGTTCTTCCTGAGTCCTTGCCTTCAGTCTTTGCTCAGCTGGTTAAAGATGAGGTCGGTCAATTCGAGAAGTCACTGGTTATTGACATCGGAGGAACAACCCTTGATGCCGGCGTTATCGTCGGGCAGTTTGATGATGTAAGCGCTGTACATGGTAATGCCACTATTGGTGTATCCATGGTCACCCAAGCCGCGCTTAGTGCACTGAAGATGGCCTCCAGTGATACGAGCCCACTGGTTGCAGACGAATTGATCAAACAACGGCATGACCGTGATTTCGTCAGTCGAGTGGTCAATGATGAGCGGCAGGTTACGTTAGTTCTGGATACGATTGATTCAGCGATAGCTAAGCTGGGAGAGAGGGTTGTCGATGACCTGGCTGATTTCCGCCATGTCAATCGCGTATACATAGTCGGTGGTGGTGCCACACTGATTGAACCCGCAGTGAAATCCGCATGGCACCACCTGGGAAATAAGGTTGTGATGATGGATTCACCTCAAACAGCGCTTGTTCAAGCGATTGCGGCATTCAAAGGAGAATAATATCGTGAGCGATCAGCGGAAGAAATTCACTCTCTACCTGCACCCGGATAATGATGCAGACCGACAGGCCCTGGAGGTTATCGAGTCTGTGGCTCGATTAGGTCGGGGTGAGTTATTCCGCAATGCCTTTATAGCTGGAATAGCACTGCATCATCTGGACAGTCGTTTACCTGTATTACTATCCACGCTGTTCCGGGCTGATTTAAAGCCCGACCAATTGGTTGGGCTTATTGGGCAAACAACAGGATGGAAGCCCACGCAAGCGGATATACGCATGATTCTGGAAGAACTGGGGGCAGGGAAGGTGAGTCCATTGCCTGAAGACGTTCCCAAAAAAGAATCAGACGAGCTGGAAGGTGTGCGTAAGAAACTTAAGAATTTCGTCTGATACTCAAATTGAGATTTATCATTGCGTTTAAGCGGGGATATTAAAACCTGGCCACAGGAAGTTGTCCCCAGTTTGTCGTATAAGCAGGACTGAGCATCTCTCTTTTCATTTTCCATTCAGGTTCAACCCCCTGTCCAGCAAACCACACGTTTCCAAGACCAGACTGATTTATGCCGTCGAGCACTTTCATCAATTGAGCACTGTTGGGGCGGGGTCTGTCCTCGTCAAACAGGTTCAGCTGACTGACGCAGTGTGGCGTGAAATTGTCGAGCATCACGCCAGCCTTCATGTAGCGGTGCCCATCCTGCCAGATACGATCCAGTGATCGCATGGCCACGGCAATAATGTCCCGGGTATCCTGTGTGGGCAGTGTCAGCGTTTCTCCGGTGCAGTTGCCGTAAAAAACCTCATTGACCGCATGGGGTGAAGTCCGGATGAACACGCTGACATGCCGGCAGAACTGCCGCTCCCCCCGGAGTTTTTCCGCCGCCCGGGTCGCGTACTGACATAATGCCTGTCGCATGACCGATTTTGCGGTGATGCGTTCGCCAAAGCTGCGGGAGCAGACAATCTGCTGCTTTGTTGGCGGCATTTCTTCCAGAGGAATACAGGACTCGCCGTTTAGCTCACGTACTGTTCTCTCGAGGACGACAGAGAAATTCTTACGGATGAATGCAGGGTGGGTGCGCGCCAGCTGCAGGGCAGTTTCGATGCCCATCGTGTTCAGCCTCTTCCCTATGCGGCGTCCGACGCCCCAGATTTCCTCCACCGGCTGCCGAGCCAGCAGGGCCTCAGTGCGTTTCGGGTTACCCGGCGTCAGCGCCAGCACTCCCCGGAACTGAGGCCACTCTTTAGAAGCCCATTGTGCTGATTTTCCTAGTGTTTTTGTAGTTCCAATACCCACACCGATCGTCAGTCCGGTGGTACGCAGAACATGCTCGCGCAGGCGCCGGCCGAAATGCTCAAAATCTTCACAGTTGTCAATGCCGGATACATCCAGGAACATCTCATCGATACTGTACTGCTCGACTTTTGGTGTCATTTCTTCCAGAGAAGACATCACCCTCTGGCTAAGACTATGATACAACGCATAATTCGAACTGAAGACGTGCACTTTCTCAGGAAAATCAGTGTGTTTCATCTGGAACCACGGGACTCCCATTCGTATGCCGATTTTTTTTGCGGCTGCGCTGCGGGCTATCACGCAGGAATCGTTGTTACTGAGCACCACCACAGGTTTACCCCGTAGGTCGGGACGAAAAAGAGTCTCGCAACTCGCATAGAAGGAGTTGACGTCGGCCAAACCAAACATGGGCATGGTTACCTCCGACGCGCGCGCGTGCTGTTAAAAAACCAGGTGACGACGCCGAACAGCTGTAGCGACTCCGGGTAAATGGTCGAATAGGCCGGATTCATCGGTAGCAGGGCGAGGAGGGGATGCAGTTGCAGGCGTTTTACCGTGAACTCACCGCTCACCTCGGCGATGACGATGTCACCGTGAGTGGCTTCTTCGGCCCGATCTACAACCATGACATCTCCATCAAACAGGCCCAGCTCCTGCATGCTGCTGCCGCTGGCGCGCACGAAAAAAGTGGCTGCAGGGTGACGAATACAAAGCTCATTGAGATCCAGTTCGCTCTCGACATAGTCCTGGGCCGGGCTGGGAAAACCGGCAGGACAAAGGTCGCTGAACAGTGGAATGGCAGATAACTTAGGGTTGGATGCCGGGGTAAGAATTTTTAACATGTAGACCTCAATAATGCTGTATGTATAAGGGTCTTCCCCGATCATGGTGGGAAGACTCAGAACGCCATATTCAGTTTTC
>NZ_JACASJ010000129.1:0-11011 GCF_013391025.1 Enterobacter sp. SECR19-1250
GAAGATGCGTGATCTGATCCTTCAACTCAGCAAAAGTTCGATTTATTCAACAAAGCCTACCTGAGACTAAATCGCCCTCCCAATGCCCCAGAGAGCGTCTGTTATCGATATTTCGGGAACGTTCGTGAATTGGTGTTCCGTTCACTATGTTAATCGTACCTCTTTCGCCTTTGCGGGTATGACGCCTGCCATGGCGAAGGCTATGCGACCGTCGCAGATGCTGTATATTCAGGTGGTGTAGCGCTTCACGGCTACGAAAGTACAGCGTTTTATAAATTGTCTCAGGTGATATTCGCAGCGTTTTTTGACGTGGTTTTGTTCGCCTTAACCATCCTGATATTTGCTCTGGAGACCATTTCATCTCCAGCTTTTCCAGAACAAGCTTTCGCAATGGTAAATTTTGATCCAGTAAGCACGGTTTTGGCCTTTTCGCCATTCTGTTGGCTCGGTTATTAGCATCAACAGCTTTGTAATAGCGTCTGCCCCGATTACGCTGAACTTCACGTGAGATCGTCGAAGGACTGCGATTCAGCGCAGTAGCTATCGCACGAATGCTCATTTTGGCTGACAAACCAGCTCGTATCTCCTCGCGCTCAGACAGTGTCAGGTGAGCTACAGCCCGCTTACGCTCATGGGGTTTTATGCCGCCAGTATCCCTTAACATAGTGAAGATCGTTCCGGGTTTTGAACCCAGGATATTCGCTATTTCACTGAAGCCTGTTCCGTTCTTCCATAGTTCAAAAACAGAGGCTTTTTCCTCTGCTGTAAATGTTCGTCTCATTCAAAAAACCTCCGCAACCCCATGTTTTCACATAACTGTTGCGTTGACCAATTGAATCTACAGTAGCCTTTTTTAATATTTCATTTTCCATTTCAATACGTTGTAGCTTTTTTCTGAGCTCACGGATTTCAATTTGTTCCGGGGTAATGGGGGAGGCTTTTGGTGTTTTTCCCTGCCGCTCATCACGTAATTGTTTCACCCATCGCGTCATTGTGGAAAGGCCGACATCCATAGCGCTGGCTGCATCTGCCACGGTATAGTTCTGGTCAACGACCAGTTGAGCGGATTCGCGTTTAAACTCTGCGCTGAAATTTCTTTTTTTCATTATGGCACCTGTGTTGTTCTGAGGTGAGCATATCACCTCTGTTCAGGTGGCCAAATTCAGTAAACCACTTCAATTGGATACCAATTCCTGTACGAGGGCGATGAGCTTAAATGCTATGAACACGGTCTTCTCATCGAAAGCGTAGAATAATACGACTCCCTTCCAACCGGCTACGTTGGCCGGTTTTTTCACTTATCCACATTATCCACTGGATAGATCCAATAATCAGGTCCATACAGATCCCAATTAGATCCATATAGATCCCTGATCGTCGTAGGCCGCGTCCCGTCTGGCTTAGAAGCCTTTCGCGATGTGTGCTGGAGGGAAAACGATGTGCGCTGGAGGGAAAAAAATGTGTGCTGACGGGTTGCTAATGTGTGCTGGCGGGATATAGGATGTGTGCTGACGGGAAAGCCAGGGTAGTTATCATCACTGATAAAAACTATCCACATAATTCGGAAAAAGCAATATGAATCAATCTTTTATATCCGATATTCTTTACGCAGACATTGAAAGTAAGGCAAAAGAACTAACAGTTAATTCAAACAACACTGTGCAGCCTGTAGCGTTGATGCGTTTGGGGGTATTCGTGCCGAAGCCATCAAAGAGCAAAGGAGAAAGTAAAGAGATTGATGCCACCAAAGCGTTTTCCCAGCTGGAGATAGCTAAAGCCGAGGGTTACGATGATATTAAAATCACCGGTCCTCGACTCGATATGGATACTGATTTCAAAACGTGGATCGGTGTCATCTACGCGTTCAGCAAATACGGCTTGTCCTCAAACACCATCCAGTTATCGTTTCAGGAATTCGCTAAAGCCTGTGGTTTCCCCTCAAAACGTCTGGATGCGAAACTGCGTTTAACCATTCATGAATCACTTGGACGCTTGCGTAACAAGGGTATCGCTTTTAAGCGCGGAAAAGATGCTAAAGGCGGCTATCAGACTGGTCTGCTGAAGGTCGGGCGTTTTGATGCTGACCTTGATCTGATAGAACTGGAGGCTGATTCGAAGCTGTGGGAGCTGTTCCAGCTTGATTATCGCGTTCTGTTGCAACACCACGCCTTGCGTGCCCTTCCGAAGAAAGAAGCTGCACAAGCCATTTACACTTTCATCGAAAGCCTTCCGCAGAACCCGTTGCCGCTATCGTTCGCGCGAATCCGTGAGCGCCTGGCTTTGCAGTCAGCTGTTGGCGAGCAAAACCGTATCATTAAGAAAGCGATAGAACAGCTTAAAACAATCGGCTATCTCGACTGTTCAATTGAGAAGAAAGGCCGGGAAAGTTTTGTAATCGTCCATTCTCGCAATCCAAAGCTGAAACTTCCCGAATAAGTGTGTGCTGGAGGGCAGCTGCATTTGAAAAATGTGCGCTGCCGGGAATGCCTGCCCATTTTCCTGTTTTTGGTGTGCGCTGGAGGGTTGCGCCACGCAGTTTGCCCAGACATTCCCTCCAGCACACATCTAACCATCCAAGTTTCCCTCCAGCGCACATCTAATCTTCTATCTTTCCCTCCAGCACACATATTTGATACCAGCGATCCCTCCACAGCACATAATTCAATGCGACTTCCCTCTATCGCACATTCTGGTCCTGCATCATCCCTCCAGCACACATCTAATAACCTCATCGCCATTTCTTTACGTGCAATAATTGGCGCACGAATCAAAAAAAGTTGCACGTAGCAGAATCAAACGTACAATTCACTCATACGAAATGATAAGGAGATGATGATGAAACGCGATTACGGCGGTGTCGGCACCATAGCTCTTCGTGCAAGCGCATTACTTAAGGCCATGAGTCAGGATATTGAAGATCAGCGTAAAGAGTTCAATCAGACCGAGTATTATCAGACGTTCACTCGTAACGCTGTGGCAAAGTTGCCGAAGCTGAGCCGCCGCATTGTGGAGCAGGCCATCAAAGAGATGGAAGATGATGGGTACCAGTTCAACAAGAAACAGGTCGGTAACGTTGAACAGTACGCGCTGACCATCCAGAACGTCATTGATATCTATGCCCACCGTAAGATCCCCAAATATCGCGACATTCACAAATCGCCTTACGTTATTTTTGTCGTAAACCTGAAGGGTGGCGTATCCAAAACGGTTTCCACAGTAACGTTGGCGCACGCTCTGCGTGTGCATCAGGATTTACTGCGTCACGATCTGCGCATTCTGGTAATTGACCTTGACCCTCAGGCATCCAGCACAATGTTCCTCGACCATACTCACAGTATTGGTTCCATCCTGGAAACCGCCGCGCAGGCGATGCTGAACGACCTGGACGCGGAGACGCTACGCAAAGAGGTGATTCGTCCGACCATCGTTCCTGGCGTAGACGTGATTCCAGCCTCTATCGACGATGGCTTTGTTGCCAGCCAATGGAAAGAGCTGGTTGAAGAGCATCTTCCCGGACAAAATCAGTACGAAATCCTTCGACGCAATATCATTGATCGTGTTGCGGATGATTATGACTTTATCTTTATTGATACCGGTCCACACCTGGATCCGTTCCTGCTCAACGGTCTGGCGGCCAGCGATTTGCTGCTTACCCCTACCCCACCAGCCCAGGTTGACTTCCACTCAACACTGAAATATCTCACCCGTCTGCCAGAAATGCTGGAGCAACTGGAGGAGGAAGGCGTAGAACCGCGTTTGAGCGCCAGCATTGGTTTTATGTCGAAGATGACCGGCAAGCGCGATCACGAGACATCACACAGCCTTGCGCGTGAGGTTTACGCCAGCAACATTCTGGACTCTTCTCTGCCTCGTCTGGATGGCTTTGAGCGATGCGGCGAGTCTTTCGACACCGTAATCAGTGCCAACCCGCAATCGTATCCAGGCAGTGCAGAGGCGCTGAAGAAGGCACGAACCGAGGCCGAGCGTTTCACTAAGGCTGTGTTTGATCGAATTGAGTTTGTTAGGGGTGAGGCGGCATGAAAAAAATAGTTTCCCGTGGACGAGTGCTGGGCAAGAATAGCTCCGAGTTTGCTCGCATGCTTGAAGGCAGTGAAGGCACCAAAACCTTTACCCTAAAATCTGGTCGCCAGGCTAAATTTTTGCTTACCGTTGTGCTGAGTGGTGAGATTGAGTCGCGCACGTTCGTTGACCCGGCAGTTAACGGCCGCGATCAGTCTCTGCTCACCCCTGAGTCGGTAAGCGATATTTCCCGCACCATTAAATTGCAACAGTTCTTCCCGGCTATCGGTCGTATGGTTGGGGAGCGCATTGAGGTATTGGACGGATCACGTCGCCGCGCTGCGTGTATCTTCAATGAAACGAAATTTGAGATTCTGGTGACGAAAGATGAGATCAGCCTGGCGGATGCCCGCCAGCTGGCCATTGATATCCAGACAGCCCGCGAACACACTCTGCGCGAGCTGGGTAAACGCTTCGAGGTTATGTACGGCAAGAATATGACCAAAGAAGAGATCGCCCGAGCTGAGAACATCTCAAAGGCTAAAGTGACGCGAGCTTTCCAGGCTGCGGCGGTGCCGGATGAGATGATTGCTGTCTTCCCTGTTGCCAGCGATCTCGCCCTGCCTGATTACCAGTTGCTGCTCCAGATCTCCGAAGATGCTAACGCCAAAAACGTACCGATTGGAGATCTGGTTGATACGGTGCGCGAGCGAATTGCAGAGACTGAGGGCGCGAAAGAGGATAAAGCGAAGATACTGGCTATCTTCAAAGCGGAAAGCAAAAGCCTGAAGCCCGCGCCGGTTAAATCTGTGGTGGTTGAGAAGCTGCGAGACTTCTCTGACCGTCGCCAATATGCTCGAAAGAAGTCCGATCCGAAAAAACGGGTTGTCGCCTACGAGTTCTCCAGACTCCCGTCTGAAGTGCAAACTGAAATTGACGAAGCAATAAAAAAAATCATTGGGAAAATGTCTGCTGGGGAATAATCCCGCTGGTGGGAGGTGGTGTTAGCCCCTCCCCTTCCTAAAATGTCCCGCACCGATTTCATTGCTAACCTTATGATTTGCATGTGTTTTTAGGGGGGGTTTCAGACTGAAATTCCCACGATTTAACGCCTGCATTCACCGTCCACTTCCCCGCACAAAAAATTTAAAAAATTACTTTTCGCGAGAAAGTCAACAAGTGACTTTCAATAAAATCTCTTCCGAAAAGGGATTCACACAAGTGCCTTGTGTTTAAGGAAGAGTAACTTGAGTAACTTACGCGAATACCAGAATCGTATTGCAGATATCGCAAAACGCTCTAAAGCCGTTCTTGGCTGGGCAAGTACAGCACAGTTCGGTACTGATAACCAATTCATCAAAGATGATGCCGCGCGTGCCGCATCTATCCTTGAAGCTGCACGTAAAGACCCAATTTTTGCGGGTATCTCTGATAATGCCACCGCTCAAATTGCTACCGCGTGGGCAAGTGCACTGGCTGACTACGCCGCAGCACATAAATCTATGCCGCGTCCGGAAATTCTGGCCTCCTGCCACCAGACGCTGGAAAACTGCCTGATTGAGTCCACCCGCAATAGCATGGATGCCACTAATAAAGCGATGCTGGAATCCGTCGCAGCAGAGATGATGAGCGTTTCTGACGGTGTTATGCGTCTGCCTTTATTCCTCGCGATGATCCTGCCTGTTCAGTTGGGGGCAGCTACCGCTGATGCGTGTACCTTCATTCCGGTTACGCGTGACCAGTCCGACATCTATGAAGTCTTTAACGTGGCAGGTTCCTCTTTTGGTTCTTATGCTGCTGGTGATGTTCTGGACATGCAATCCGTCGGTGTGTACAGCCAGTTACGCCGCCGCTATGTGCTGGTGGCAAGCTCCGATGGCACCAGCAAAACCGCAACCTTCAAGATGGAAGACTTCGAAGGCCAGAATGTACCAATCCGAAAAGGTCGCACTAACATCTACGTTAACCGTATTAAGTCTGTTGTTGATAACGGTTCCGGCAGCCTACTTCACTCGTTTACTAATGCTGCTGGTGAGCAAATCACTGTTACCTGCTCTCTGAACTACAACATTGGTCAGATTGCCCTGTCGTTCTCCAAAGCGCCGGATAAAGGCACTGAGATCGCAATTGAGACGGAAATCAATATTGAAGCCGCTCCTGAGCTGATCCCGCTGATCAACCACGAAATGAAGAAATACACCCTGTTCCCAAGTCAGTTCGTTATCGCGGCTGAGCACACGGTACAGGCGGCGTATGAAGCACAGCGTGAATTTGGTCTGGACCTGGGTTCCCTACAGTTCCGCACCCTGAAGGAATACCTGTCTCATGAACAGGATATGCTGCGTCTTCGCATCATGATCTGGCGCACTCTTGCGACCGACACCTTTGACATCGCTCTGCCGGTTAACCAGTCCTTTGATGTATGGGCAACCATCATTCGTGGCAAATTCCAGACTGTATATCGCGACATTATTGAGCGCGTTAAATCTTCTGGTGCGATGGGGATGTTTGCTGGTGCTGATGCAGCATCTTTCTTCAAACAGTTGCCGAAGGATTTCTTCCAGCCAGCCGAAGACTATATCCAGACTCCGTATGTTCACTACATCGGTACCCTGTTCGGTAACGTAAAAGTGTACGAAGTACCTGCTGGTATTTGTAAGAACTTAACGACAGAGAACATTCAGTTCAGCTCGATGGATGTGCTGTGCTACGTCCGTGATGAAAATCCGGGTAAAGCAGGCTTCGTGACTGGTGATGCTGTCCCGGCTATCCCGTTCCAGCATCCGACCACTCCGGCGCTGGTCAACCGTACCACACTGTGGGGTTCGGCTATCAACGATATGCACCCACGCAACGGCGCTGATTACTTCACTCGTGTAACGCTGACAATGGCCAAAAAAGGCGGGCTTAACTTTATAAGCGGCGACACGATTGATGCCGGTGACTCTGAGTAATCAGGGGAAGTTCTCCGTTTAACATAGCGCCCCCGTGCGGGGCGCATAACAGGGAAAGTTATGTCTCAATATTCAATTCAACAGTCATTAGGTAATGCATCCGGCGTCGCGGTTAGCCCGATCAATGCCGATGCGACGTTATCTACCGGTGTTGCATTAAATAGCAGCTTGTGGGCTGGTATTGGCGTATTTGCGCGTGGCAAGCCGTTTACTGTTCTTGCGGTTACTGAGTCCAATTACGAAGATGTTCTCGGCGAACCGCTGAAGCCGTCTTCCGGCTCACAGTTCGAACCAATTCGCCATGTGTACGAAGCTATTCAGCAAACGTCTGGTTATGTTGTCCGTGCTGTTCCGGATGATGCGAAGTTCCCGATTATTATGTTCGATGAATCAGGCGAACCGGCTTACACTGCGTTGCCATATGGTTCTGAAATTGAACTTGATAGCGGCGAAGCCTTTGCTATCTACGTTGATGATGGTGATCCGTGTATTTCACCTACCCGTGAGTTAACCATCGAAACGGCAACAGCGGACAGCGCGGGTAATGAACGCTTCCTCTTAAAACTAACCCAGACGACTTCGCTCGGTGTGGTAACGACCCTGGAGACACACACTGTGTCTTTGGTGGAAGAAGCGAAAGATGACATGGGCCGCTTGTGTTATCTGCCTACGGCTCTGGAAGCCCGTTCTAAATATCTGCGCGCGGTTGTTAATGAAGATCTGATTTCTACAGCGAAAGTAACAAACAAAAAATCGTTGGCGTTCACTGGTGGTACCAACGGTGATCAGTCGAAAATCTCAACCGCTGCGTACCTGCGTGCGGTGAAAGTGCTGAATAATGCGCCGTACATGTACACCGCTGTTCTTGGCTTGGGCTGCTATGACAATGCGGCTATCACCGCATTAGGTAAAATCTGTGCAGATCGCCTGATTGATGGCTTCTTTGATGTCAAACCGACATTGACGTACACGGAAGCGATCTCTGCTGTTGAAGATACCGGTTTACTTGGTACCGATTATGTAAGCTGTGCTGTCTATCACTTCCCGTTCTCCTGCAAAGACAAATGGACCCAATCCCGTGTGGTCTTCGGTCTGTCTGGCGCGGCGTATGCGGCGAAAGCTCGTGGCGTCAAGAAAAACTCTGATGTCGGCGGTTGGCATTACTCACCGGCTGGTGAAGAACGTGCCGTCATTGCTCGTGCGTCAATTCAACCGCTGTATCCGGAAGATACCCCGGACGAAGAAGCAATGGTCAAGGGCCGTCTCAATAAAGTATCTGTTGGCACCTCTGGCCAGATGATCATCGACGATGCTTTAACTTGCTGCACGCAGGATAACTATCTGCACTTCCAGCACGTCCCATCCCTGATGAATGCAATCAGCCGTTTCTTTGTCCAGTTAGCCCGACAGATGAAGCATAGCCCGGACGGTATTACTGCGGCTGGCCTGACTAAAGGGATGACCAAACTTTTAGATCGCTTTGTCGCCTCCGGCGCTCTGGTGGCTCCTCGTGATCCTGATGCTGACGGTACAGAACCGTATGTGCTGAAAGTTACGCAGGCGGAATTCGATAAATGGGAAGTAGTCTGGGCCTGCTGCCCGACTGGCGTAGCCCGTCGTATCCATGGCGTACCGCTGCTTATTAAGTAAGGGAATACAATGAGCAAAAACTTTTTTCAATCCGGGGCATTTTTGGGGAATGGACTGTCCCGTTTCGCTTTGAACGCTGATCCGGTGCAGTTGATGGAATCTGCCCGTGTAAGTGCCCAACCGCCAACCGAACCGGTGATTAATAATAATCCGGAACCGGCGGCACAGATTAACGAGAACGTTCAATCTGACCCGGCACCTGAGCAAATCCTGGAAGGAAAAGAAGGTAAAGAATGGACCGTCGAACAGGCGCACAAGATGATTCTGGAAGCTGCAAATCGAAGTGCTATGCAGAATGCGTTGAGTAATGCGGCCGATGCCGTTTTCGCCTGGGCTGATAGCGGTGATCTGACTTTCGACTCCCTTGATGGTTTCGTTCAGGCTATCGCTGGTATCTCTGACGACGACGATACCGAAGTTACAGAAGAACAGGACGATGCCTATAACGAAGCATGGGCAAATGTTGCTGACTTCCTCGCAGCATGCGGTGTAGATGATGACCTGATCGAAGCATTGACCGACGATGAAGACGACGACGCAGCTGCTGATGTTGGTTCCGCTATCGCTGGTTTGGATAGCGACGACCGCGACGAACTGGAAGCGGCGTTTGTTGTTGCTGGCACTTCTGATGAAATGCTGACTGAAGCATTTAAGAAGGTTGTTCGTAACGGTGAGATCAAGCTCATCCGTAAACGTCTGCGTAAAAAACGTCTGACTGCGGCTCAAAAATCGGCGCTGAAAAAAGCGCGTCGTAAAGCCCAGACCGGCGCGGCAAAACTGGCCCGCAAAAAGTCAATGAAACTGCGCCGTAAGCGCCTCGGCTAAAGGAGGAGGCCGGAGAACTCCGGCCTTTAACTTGAATGGCACCTATACCTTTTGGGGTTTACAGCCAGGCTGACGGTGTATCGCCATTTCTGAAAGTTACTTTAACGAACTCTCAGTACCAGGTTACCGGATATATCAGCCAGGGGGCGGCAATGAATCTGGCCCAGAATTGGGAAGCGCCGTTTACCGGTATGTCTATGGGTTCTGTTGCTGGTGCCTTCAGTGGTTTTGCGCAGGTTGGTACTGAAACAACGTCAGTTGCCCGTTGGAACAGCTTAATGGTTTGGGAAGGGGGGACACCGCCGACTTTCACGCTGCCAGTAACTTTCATTGCTTTGTTTAACCCATATACGGAAGTTTCAGGTGCTATCGCCGCGTTGTCAGCAATGATTAGCCCGGAACTTAAAGACGCTAGTATTGGTGGTCGAATCCCGGAGCGTGTGACGCTAAACATTGGTCGCCGGATCAACATCATTGATGTCGCTATCCAGGACCTTAGTTTCGATCTCGATGCCCCCAGGGATAGTAATGGGCATTTCCTGAAAAACACCGTCAACCTCCAGTTGACCGGTTCTTCGATATATAACAGCTCCGATATTGTTCGGGCGTTCCAGTAAAAGGATTTTATATGGGGCACAATAACACTAAGGGAAACCGTAAATTTATTAAGGGCCGCTATACTGCCAACGCGGCCAAAGGCGAACGACTGGTATCTTCTGAATTCCAGCTCACTTTTGCAGGCCATGAAGATATCAGCGTACTGGTTCGCACATCGCAAATTCCTGAAATGACCCGCGAGGATGTGGAGGACTATGGTCCGAATGGTGTGAAGTTCAACCAGCACGGTCCAATTCGAAACTCTGGGGAAATCCAGGTCCAGTGCGTGGAGACTATCGAAGGCGATATTCTTCAGTTCATTAAGGATCGCATTGCAGAGAAAGACTATGTTGATATCACGATGGCTGCTACCCCTGAATCCAAATCTTCCGGGGTTAACGCTGTGACAAAAGCTGCTACAACAATTGAAATGTTGGACTGCAAAATCTACAGTGATGCAATCGACTTTAGTACCGAAGATGTGACTGCTGCTGTGCGCCCGTCACTTCGTATCGTCTACAACTGGATTGATTGGGATTAAGAGTCATCCCTTGTATTTTAAAGCTCCTTCGGGAGCTTTTTTATTTGGAGAGGAAAGGGTGCATTGAGGATACCTGACACACGAAGAGTGGCGGGGATCTCTCCCCGGCAGGTCTCTTACCTTTCAGATTCGTAGGCTGTGAAGACAGTGACCTCCGTCTGGCCGGTTCGGATTCGTACCTCGCAGAGGTCTTTCCTCGTTACCAGTGCCGTCACTATGACGGTTAAACAGATGACGATCAGAGCGATTAATATCGCTTTTTGCTGCTTCATAGCCTGCTTCTCCTTGACCTTTTGGTCGGTAAGAGGCATAATCTACGTATGCTAAGCATAGATATTGCCTCAGATTAATGTTAAGCGTCTTGCAGGACTGTACTGCACCCATTTTGTTGGACGATGAAATGGAATAGTCCCTGATATGTCAA
>NZ_JACASJ010000013.1:0-70924 GCF_013391025.1 Enterobacter sp. SECR19-1250
ACTTCATCGTGCTTTTCATTTTTCTGGGGAACCCTCAGCCCAAAGGGAGAGGGAGGAAGGGAATTACAGCGCCAGCAGACGCTCAATGGATGGTGCGAAGTAGTAGCCGCCGGTGACCGGTTTGGTGAAGCGCAGCATGGCGTCACGCTTGCCGTCGGTATCGCCGAACATGCTCAGCAGCTGTTGCTCAATATTGTACAGACGCGCGCAGTAGGCGCAGAAATAAAGGCCATGGGTTCCGCTTGCGGTGCCATACGGCAGGCTCTGGCGAACAATCTTCAGCCCTTTACCGTCTTCCTTGAGGTCAACGCGGCTCAGGTGAGAGGTCACCGGGCGTACATCGCCGTCGATCTCTTCGTTGGCCTCTTTGGTACGGCCAATCATCATCTCCTGGTCCTGAACACTCATGCGGTTAAGCTGCTTAAGGTTATGCTCCCAGCGCTGAACAAATACGTAGCTGCCGCCGGCATCCACGCCATCCTTGATGACCGCCACTTCACGGCGCGTCTCTTCACCTGCCGGGTTTTCCGTCCCGTCGACAAAGCCGCTCAGGTCGCGCTCTTCCACCCAGCGGAAACCGTGGACTTCTTCCTGAACGTCAATGCTGTCACCAAACGCCGCTACCGCCGCCTGAGCAACGGAGAAGTTCACGTCGTGGCGCAGAGAGAGAATATGGATCAACACGTCGTACTGGGTTGCCGGTGCCAGGCCTTTGCCGTAAGGGATAAAGTCTTTGAGCTCTTCCGCCCCTTCGCCACCGCTCAGCTGACGCCAGACGTTATTGCCAAAGGCCACCACAGCGCCCAGATGGGCATCCGGGAATTTGGCCTGGAAGGTGGCCAGTTTATCCACAAAGACTTTGCTGGCCGCACGCAGGGCATCCACATCCCCTTTCACATTGGCTTCAATCCAAATCGCCGCGCGGCAATGTTCTGGCAAAATGCCACTCTGAACCTGAGACATCGCTCCTCCTGAAATAAAGATGCCACGACAACGTGGCATTGATGGCGGGTATTATACCCGGATTTCAGCGAGACGGATTGTTCAGGCGCAAATTACTGCTGCCAGATAATTTTGCTCACTTTCCAGTTTTTCAGCGTATCGTCAGACGGCATTAAGCCTTCAGGACCGCTCCAGGTTCCGGTAAAGAGATAGCTGATGTGCTGGCTGTCCGGTGCTTTACATTGCACCGCCACGCCATCGTCTGAAGGCGCGCTGGCGCAATTGCCGAAAGCCTGTTTATAGAGATCGCTAAACGGCGTACCAACCTTTACGCCGCTCGCCGTCGGGATAGCATCGTCCAGCACGGCAATACGGTTTACCGTGCCTTTATCGCCGTTAATCACCAGCGCCAGTTTGTCTCCTTTCAGCGCTTCGAAGTAACGCACGATAGTGCCGTTTTCAGTTTTCATGCCGCTGCGCAGACGATAGTCGCTGCTCAGGGCCGCCTGAAGCGCGTCCTGATCCAGCGCCGTCGCGGCGGTAATGTTGCCCACGCCCTGCTCGGTCACTTCCAGCGAAGAGCCAAACCAGTTCCACGGATAAGCGGCCGACCAGTTAATGGAGGAGAGCGTTGAACAGCTGGTTAACGCCAGCGGGAGAGCGCATAAAAGTAAACGCAGCGATTTCATTGAAACGTCCTTACGTGTTAAATCAACGCTTGTTGGAGTGCAGCATCGGCAAAAAGTGCCGCGTCAATCTGACTCATGCGTAAAACAGGCGCGTAAGCGGGGGTTAGTCAGCAGCCACAGCAGCGCCACGATATCGGCCACCACCAGCGCAATGCCGATGCCCGTAAGCGGTTCACCGTACCACCAGAGCACAGGCTGCCAGCAGAGCAGCGCAATCTGGGCCAGGATCAGCAGCCAGCGAAGCGCACGCCAAAGCCGTGGGATCGCCTGTCGTCGGCCGCTGCACAAAAACGTCACCACCGCCGGTACGCCCGGTAACAGGCCGAGCCAAAAGGCGTCGTGATCGGGATAAAAGAGCGTCAGTAATGTATCGCCCTGCCCGCGGGACGCGGCGGCCATGACAAACAGCACCCAGGTGCGGGCCTGCAGCAGCAGTACGCACCAGAATAAGAAAGGCAGCCTGACACGCCCCTGCGCGTCGTAATCTGCCGGGTGGATCTCAATACTCTTCATCTTCGATCAGACGCTTACCTAAGCTCAGCACGTCAGCGTGTTCATAGCCCAGACGTTCATACATGCCCAGCACCACGTCGTTATCTTCGCGCACCATGATCTGAATTTTCGGGCAACCGCGAGCGATCAGTTTTTTATCAAGACGATTGAGCAGCGCATTGGCAATGCCGCGCCCCCGGTATTCCGGGTGAACGCCCAGATAATAAGCAGAGCCGCGATGGCCGTCGTAACCGCCCATCACCGTGCCCACCACTTCGCCGTTCACTTCCGCCACCAGAAACAGACTGACGTCGTGATTCAGCTTACGCTCAATGTCCATCTCTGGATCGTTCCACGGACGCAGCAAATCGCAGCGCTCCCAAAGGGTGATCACCTCTTCGAAATCTTCCTGGCGAAAAACGCGTATCTCCATGGTATTAACCGCCTTTTCGGGTTTAAAAACAGTGATTATGGCGCGAACAGGGCATTTAGCCAATAACCGGGGAAAATCTCGCCAAAATTTGGCATAATGTCACTTTGTCACGTATTGAAATGAAAAGTAAAACAATTCTCAATAAGGACTGTCGTAACGCTAAACGCGATACGATATAACACCAGGACCGCAATTTTTACTATTCAGGCCGCATGAGCACATTCAAACCATTAAAAGCACTCACATCGCGTCGTCAGGTTCTCAAGGCGGGGCTGGCGGCCTTAACGTTAACGGGCATCGCACAGCAGGTTCAGGCAAAAGAAGAGAGCACGCTTAAAACCAGTAACGGACACAGCAAACCCAAAGCCAAAAAACCAGGCGCGAAGCGTCTGGTCATGCTCGACCCGGGTCACGGCGGCATTGATACCGGCGCCATTGGCAAAAACGGGTCAAAAGAAAAACACGTCGTGCTGGCAATTGCAAAAAATGTGCGATCGATTTTACGCAGCAACGGCATTGACGCCCGCCTGACGCGCACGGGCGACACCTTTATTCCGCTGTATGACCGCGTGGAAATTGCCCATAAGCATGGTGCCGATCTCTTTATGTCCATTCACGCGGATGGCTTTACAAACCCTTCCGCTGCGGGCGCGTCGGTATTTGCCCTCTCCAATCGCGGCGCCAGTAGCGCCATGGCGAAATATCTCTCCGACCGTGAAAACCGTGCGGATGAAGTCGCCGGGAAGAAGGCCACCGATAAAGATCACCTGTTACAGCAGGTGCTGTTCGACCTCGTGCAGACCGATACCATCAAAAACAGTCTGACGCTGGGCTCGCATATCCTCAAACGGATTAAGCCGGTGCACCGTCTGCACAGCAAGAGCACGGAGCAGGCCGCGTTCGTGGTGCTGAAATCACCGTCGATTCCGTCCGTGCTGGTGGAGACCTCTTTCATTACTAACCCGGAAGAAGAGCGTCTGCTTGGTACCGCGGCGTTTCGTCAGAAGATCGCCAATGCCATCGCTTCCGGCATCATCAGTTACTTTAACTGGTTCGATAATCAAAAAGCGCACTCCAGGAAACGTTAATGAAACCGAATGCAAAGCGGGTAAAAACCTTCCTGCTGCAGTTGCAGGATGAGATTTGCCAGAAACTGGCCGCTGCAGACGGCGGTAATTTTCAGGAAGATAACTGGCAGCGCGAGGCCGGCGGTGGCGGGCGTAGCCGTGTGTTGCGAAACGGCGGGATCTTTGAACAGGCAGGCGTCAATTTTTCCCACGTTTACGGGGAAGCCATGCCCGCTTCTGCAACGGCGCATCGTCCTGAACTGGCAGGCCGCAGCTTCCAGGCGATGGGCGTTTCGCTGGTGGTACACCCGCACAACCCGTTTGTGCCAACCAGCCACGCCAACGTGCGTTTTTTCATTGCGGAAAAACCGGGGGCCGATCCGGTCTGGTGGTTTGGGGGCGGTTTCGACATGACCCCCTACTACGGCTTTGAAGAGGATGCCGTGCACTGGCATACGACCGCACGCGATCTCTGCCTGCCGTTTGGCGAAGACGTTTACCCGAAATACAAAAAGTGGTGCGACGACTACTTTTACCTCAAACACCGCGACGAACAGCGCGGTATTGGCGGGCTGTTCTTTGACGATCTGAACACGCCTGATTTTGATACCGCGTTCAGCTTTATGCGTGCGGTGGGCGAAGGCTATACCGACGCTTATCTGCCCATTGTTGAACGGCGTAAAAACACCGACTACGGCGTGCGCGAACGCGAGTTCCAGCTTTACCGTCGCGGGCGCTACGTGGAGTTTAACCTGGTGTGGGATCGCGGGACGCTGTTTGGCCTGCAAACCGGCGGGCGCACGGAGTCGATTCTGATGTCAATGCCGCCGCTGGTGCGCTGGGAGTACTGCTACGAGCCAAAAGAAGGCAGCCCGGAGGCTGCCCTGAGTGAGTTTATTAAGGTTCGGGACTGGGTTTAACTGCCGGATGGCGCTGCGCTTATCCGTCCTGGTCAACCCGTAGGTCGGGTAAGCGAACGCGCCACCCGACAAACATCACTTACAGCGGCTGCGTCTGCGCCTCAACCACCGCCAGCGCCACCATATTCACGATACGGCGTACAGAGGCAATCGGCGTTAACACATGCACCGGTTTTGCCACCCCCATCAGCACCGGCCCCACGGTCACCCCTTCAGAGCTCGAGACGCGCAGCAGGTTGTAGCTGATACGCGCCGCTTCCACGTTTGGCATAATCAGGATATTCGCTGAGCCTTTCAGCGGGCTGTCTGGCATACGTTCATTGCGGATGCTCTCCACCAGCGCGGCGTCGCCGTGCATCTCACCGTCAATCATCAGCTCCGGTGCGCGCTCGCGAACCAGCTCCAGCGTCTGTCGCATTTTGCAGGCCGCCGCAGATTTAGAGGAGCCGAAGTTAGAGTGCGACAGCAGTGCCACCTTCGGTTCGATACCAAAGCGACGCACGGTTTCAGCCGCCATCACGGTGATCTCCGCCAGCTCGTCCGGGGTTGGATCGTCGTTGACGTAGGTATCGGCGATAAAGGTGTTACCGCTTGGCAGCAGCAGCGCGTTCATCGCACCGGCCGTGTGCACCCCGTCGCGATAGCCGAAGATCTCCTGCACCACGCTGAAGTGCTCGTGGTAATCACCGATGGTGCCGCAGATCAGCGCATCCGCCTCGCCGCGATGAACCATGATTGCGCCAATCACCGTGGTGTTGCTGATCACTGCCCGCTGCGCCTGCTCCTGAGTGATCCCGCGACGTTTCATGATCGCGTAGTATTCGCTCCAGTACTCTTTAAAGCGCGGGTCGGATTCATTGTTAACGATCTCAAAATCAATACCCGGTTTGATCTGCAGGCCCAGCTTCTGGATACGCATCTCGATAACGCTCGGGCGGCCAATCAGGATCGGCTTCGCCAGCCCTAAGGTGATCAGCTCCTGCGTGGCATGGAGCACGCGCGCCTCTTCCCCTTCCGCCAGCACCACCCGCTTCGCGTCGGCACGAGCCTGAGAGAAAATCGGCTTCATAAACAGGTTAGTTTTGTAGACAAACTCGGTGAGCTTATCCACGTAAGCATCGAAATCGGTTATCGGGCGCGTCGCCACGCCGGAGTCCATTGCCGCTTTCGCAACCGCTGGCGCGATTTTGACAATCAGACGCGGGTCGAACGGTTTTGGAATGATGTAGTCCGGGCCAAAGCTCAGATCCTGATCGCCATAGGCTGAAGCAACCACTTCGCTCTGCTCGGCGTGTGCCAGTTCCGCAATGGCGTGCACCGCCGCGAGCTTCATCTCTTCGTTAATGGCCGTCGCGCCTACGTCCAGCGCCCCACGGAAGATGAACGGGAAGCAGAGCACGTTGTTCACCTGGTTCGGGTAGTCGGAGCGACCGGTACAGATGATGGCATCTT
This sequence comes from Enterobacter sp. SECR19-1250, assembly GCF_013391025.1. Taxonomy (NCBI): domain Bacteria; kingdom Pseudomonadati; phylum Pseudomonadota; class Gammaproteobacteria; order Enterobacterales; family Enterobacteriaceae; genus Enterobacter; species Enterobacter sp. SECR19-1250. The sequence goes on from NZ_JACASJ010000013.1 coordinate 5,996, forward strand.
CACGCACCGCTTTCGCCAGCGGCGGCAGGATTTCCGGCTCGGGGTTCGCCAGCGCCAGAATCATTGGCGCACGCGCCATCTTCTTCACCATCTCCTGGGTCAGCACTTTCGGGCCTGAACAGCCCAGGAAGATATCCGCGCCGTCAATGACATCCTCAAGCGTACGCTTGCCGTCGTCGTCCACCGCGTAGGCTGCTTTGGTTTCCGCCATGTTAGGCTCGCGGTCTTTGTAGATCACGCCTTTGGAGTCGCAGACCACAATGTTGTGTTTCTGCATCCCGAGCGCCACCAGCAGGTTCATACAGGCAATGGCCGCCGCACCCGCGCCGGAGACTACCATGCGCACGTCAGAAAGATTTTTCTCCACCACGCGCAGGCCGTTAAGAATGGCGGCGGTGCTGATAATCGCCGTCCCGTGCTGGTCATCATGGAACACGGGAATGTTCATACGTTCACGCAGTTTCTGCTCAATGTAGAAACATTCCGGCGCTTTGATGTCTTCGAGGTTAATACCGCCAAAGGTCGGCTCCAGCGCCGCCACGACGTTGATGAATTTATCGGGATCGTGTTCGTCCACTTCGATATCAAACACGTCGATACCGGCGAATTTCTTGAACAGAACGCCCTTTCCTTCCATCACAGGCTTACCGGCCAGCGCACCAATGTTGCCCAGGCCCAGCACCGCCGTACCGTTAGAGATCACGGCGACCAGGTTGCCGCGCGCGGTATATTTGTAAGCGGCCAGCGGATCTTTTTCAATTTCGAGACACGGTGCCGCCACGCCCGGCGAGTAGGCCAGCGCCAGGTCGCGCTGGGTTGCCAGCGGTTTTGTCGGGGAGACCTGAATTTTACCCGGGACAGGAAACTCGTGAAAATCGAGGGCACTCTGTTTTAACTGATCGTCCATCTTGTTATTCCTTTTACGTATCGGTCAGATAGTATCGCCGCAGGCTGCGGCATAAACTTTGAAGGCTGCCAAACTCTCACCATCACACATTAAAAATTGTTATCAATTTATAACAGCCATGTTACCCGTCTCAAAAGCAATGCCTCCCCCGTCTGCTATGCTTTTTTGTTAAGTCCATCATGATTTTTCCAGAAGTGTGAACTAACGCACTCGTCTAACGCTTTTATTTTCAAGGAGTCATGACTTATGAACCAACTTGACGGCATCAAACAATTCACTACCGTGGTTGCAGACAGCGGCGATATCGAGTCGATTCGGCACTACCAGCCTGAAGACGCAACCACCAACCCGTCGCTGCTGCTCAAAGCGGCAGGGCTTTCCCATTTTAGTCATCTGATTGATGACGCCATTGCCTATGGCAAACAGCGCGGCAAAACCCAGGAACAACAGGTTGCCGAAGCCAGTGACAAGCTGGCGGTTAATTTCGGTGCGGAAATTCTGAAAAGCATCCCGGGGCGCGTCTCCACCGAAGTCGATGCCCGCCTCTCCTTCGATAAAGAGAAGAGCATCAATAAAGCCCGCCGCCTCGTCGAACTCTACCAGGAGCAGGGGATCGACAAATCACGCATTCTGATTAAGCTCGCCTCCACCTGGGAAGGCATCCGCGCGGCGGAAGTGCTGGAAAAAGAGGGGATCCACTGCAACCTGACGCTGCTGTTCTCGTTTGCACAGGCGCGCGCCTGTGCCGAAGCGGGCGTATTCCTGATCTCACCGTTCGTCGGGCGCATCTACGACTGGTATCAGGCAAAACAGCCGATGGATCCGTACGTGGTAGAAGAAGACCCGGGCGTGAAGTCGGTACGTAATATCTACGACTATTACAAGCAACACCGCTACGAAACCATCGTAATGGGGGCCAGTTTCCGCCGCACCGAGCAGATCCTGGCGCTGGCAGGGTGTGACTGCCTGACCATCTCCCCTGACCTGCTGAAAAAGCTGCAGGACAAAGAAGAGACGGTGATCCGTAAACTGGTGCCGACCTCCACCGTACTGCCCAAACCGAAAGCCATGACCGAAGCGGAATTCCGCTGGGAGCACAATCAGGACCCAATGGCCGTGGAAAAACTGGCGGACGGCATCCGCCAGTTCGCCGTCGACCAGCGCAAACTTGAAGATCTTCTCGCCGCCAAACTTTAACCTTGCCACGGAGTGAACTATGTCCCGTAAAGAGTTAGCCAATGCCATTCGCGCCCTCAGCATGGATGCCGTGCAAAAAGCCAATTCCGGCCACCCTGGCGCACCAATGGGCATGGCAGATATTGCCGAAGTGTTGTGGAATGATTTCCTGAAGCACAACCCTAACGACCCCACCTGGTACGATCGCGACCGTTTTATTCTCTCTAACGGCCACGCGTCGATGCTGCTCTACAGCCTGCTGCATTTGTCCGGCTACGATCTGCCGCTCGAAGAGTTGAAAAACTTCCGCCAGCTGCACTCTAAAACCCCCGGCCACCCGGAGATCGGCTATACGCCAGGGGTGGAAACCACCACCGGGCCGCTGGGACAGGGTTTAGCCAACGCCGTTGGGCTGGCCATCGCGGAACGCACGCTGGGTGCGCAGTTTAACCAGCCGGGGCATGACATCGTCGATCACTACACTTACGTCTTTATGGGTGACGGCTGTCTGATGGAGGGGATCTCCCATGAGGTCTGTTCGCTCGCGGGCACGCTGGGGCTGGGCAAGCTGATTGGCTTCTATGACCACAACGGCATCTCCATAGACGGGGAAACGGAGGGCTGGTTTACCGACGACACGGCAAAACGGTTTGAAGCCTACCGCTGGCATGTGGTGCATGAAATTGACGGCCACGATCCCGAGGCGGTGAAAAAAGCAATTCAGGAAGCGCAAAGCGTGAAGGACAAACCGTCGCTGATTATCTGCCGCACGGTTATCGGCTTTGGTTCGCCGAACAAAGCAGGTAAAGAAGAGGCGCACGGTGCGGCGCTGGGTGATGAGGAAGTGGCGTTGACCCGGCAGAAACTGGGCTGGAAATATCCGCCGTTCGAAATTCCGAAAGAGATTTACCGCGCATGGGATGCCCGTGAAGAGGGTGAAAAGGCCCAGCACGCCTGGAACGAGAAATTTGCCGCCTACAAAAAGGCCTACCCGGAGCTGGCGGCCGAATTCACCCGCCGCATGAGCGGAGGTCTACCGGAGGACTGGGAAGAGAAAACCCAGGCGCTGATTGAAAACCTGCAATCTAACCCGGCCAAAATCGCCACCCGTAAGGCGTCGCAAAACACCCTGAATGCGATTGGCCCAATCCTGCCTGAGCTGCTGGGCGGCTCGGCGGATCTGGCCCCCAGCAACCTGACCATCTGGTCTGGCTCGACATCGCTGAAAGAGGATATCGCCGGAAACTATATTCACTATGGCGTACGCGAGTTCGGCATGACCGCCATTGCCAACGGTATCGCTCATCACGGGGGATTTGTCCCCTACACCGCCACCTTCCTGATGTTTGTGGAATACGCCCGTAACGCCGCACGCATGGCGGCTCTGATGAAAGCGCGGCAGATTATGGTTTACACCCATGACTCCATCGGGCTTGGGGAAGACGGGCCAACCCACCAGGCCGTTGAACAGCTGGCGAGCCTGCGCCTGACGCCAAACTTCAGCACCTGGCGTCCGTGCGATCAGGTCGAGGCCGCGGTGGGCTGGAAGCTGGCAGTAGAGCGCCATAACGGACCGACGGCGCTGATCCTGTCACGTCAGAACCTGGCGCAGATTGAGCGCACGCCGGAGCAGGTGAAAGACATTGCCCGCGGCGGTTACATTCTGAAGGACAGCGGCGGCAAGCCGGATGTGATCCTGATTGCCACCGGTTCCGAGGTGGAGATTACCGTCAAAGCGGCGGAGAAGCTGACTGCCGAAGGTCACGCGGTACGCGTGGTTTCCCTGCCTTCAACCGACATCTTTGACGCGCAGGATGAGGCATATCGTGAATCGGTCCTGCCATCCAGCGTGACGGCCCGCGTGGCGGTTGAGGCGGGTATTGCCGACTACTGGTACAAATATGTCGGGCTGAAAGGGGCCATTGTCGGCATGCGGGGATACGGTGAATCGGCGCCGGCCGACAAGCTGTTCCCGTATTTCGGTTTTACCGTTGAAAACGTCGTTGAGAAGGCGTTAAGCGTGCTTTAGTGGGGCCTGCGTGCCCGGTGACGCTACGCTTACCCGGCAAAACTAGCGTGTGATCCACAACGTGGGCCAGGCATCTGGCCCATTCCAGTTATCGCAGCTGGGCTCCTCGGCATAACGCACCAGACGGAAGCGCTGGCCGTCAAAGCGCCAGCGCGTCTGGATACCGCAGTCGGCAATCCCCCGCCCTAACGCCAGGGTGGTCAACTCACGCGTTTTCTCATCAAAGCGAGCGTTCATTAACTCCATTTCACTGCTGCCGCTGGACGGCGTAAACGGCAGACGCAGCCTGACGCTACGGGAAGAAAACGGTTTTTTACGTGATACCAGCCAGGCCAGATCGACGGTGTTATAGGCCCCCGCTTCGCAACTGACGATAAGCAGCGCTTTGTCATCGGTAAGCGCAGTGACGCGCACTTCCCGACGGTTGGGGTCGAGCGAGCACTGGCTGTTATTCATCCGCCAGGTACCATAATCCAGCAGATCGTTCAGTTCGCTGTGGGAGAGCGGTGTCGGGGTGGGATTCACAACCGCCACCTTTTTCAGGGCCGGTGCGGGCGGCACGCTTAACGGCGGATCGTCACCTTTTTTAATCCAGGCGGTTTCACTGCCGACGCGCTTTTGCTGCGTATCGATAAACAACAGCGCCGCTTTCAGGCCACTGAGGGAGATCGCCTGCTTGCCATCACGCAGGGTTAGCGCTTTCCCTTCCTGGATATGCTTAAGAAATGCAGTGATGGTCGCGGCATCGTCCGTTTTCAGATGCCATGGCGTTAACTGCCAGTGCTGACGTTCCAGCGTCACGGGCACCCCATCCAGCAACAGGCGCGGCGCAATTGCAGGCTCTTTGACGGACGGGTCTGAAAGACCGCCGAGATCAATACGTAACGAGGCATCGGTTTTCGCGCCAGCGCTGCGGCTAAGCGTCATCACCAGACCACGGTGTTCACCGGTGTTGCGTGCCAAGCAAAAATTCTGGTTATTGCAGGTCACCTGCCAGTCTGAGAATGATTGCTGTGCAGGCGCAGCCCACACACGAGGCGCGGGGAGCACACAAATCAGGAAAAAAATAAAAACGCAGTAGCGCATGAATGGCACAATCCCGGAACGAAAACGCTTAACTGGGCAGTATCTTCGTGTTCCCGCCGGGGTTGCTCAATCGGATTTATCGGATAGATTTATCCGAAAAACAAACTACATCCGTTCGAAAGAGGGATCCATCAGCCCGGTTGTTTGTAAATACTGCAGTAATATTACAGCCTTACCATCTTTAATTTCCCCGGAACGGATCATCGCCAGCGCCTGGACAAACGGTATCTCCAGCACCTCGATATCTTCATCTTCCACGCCACCGCCCTGATGGATACGATGCGCATCGCTGTATTCGGCAATAAAGAAATGGACGATTTCCGTCACGCCGCCGGGTGACATAAACAGTTCGAAAACTTTTTTAACCTCACCCACTTCAAAGCCCGTCTCCTCGATGGCTTCTTTGCGGATACACACTTCCGGCTCATCGTCATCCAGCAGACCTGCGCAGGTTTCAATCAGCCGTCCGTCCGGATTGCCATTGACCCACGTCGCCACCCTGAACTGGCGGATCAGCACCACGCTCTGCTTTTCACGGTTATAAAGCAGAATGGTTGCCCCATTGCCGCGGTCGTAAACCTCACGTTTGTGGCGGATCACGTCCCCGTTATTACGCGTTAAATCATAGGTGATGTTACGCAGGACAAAGTAATTATCAGAAAGGATTTTGTCTTTGATAACGTCAATTTTCAGGGTCATACGGGCTCCACGACACAATGAGTCTGCCTATATTACGCCGTGAACCCCGCTTTGTCGCCCACCCGATTTAATGCGTTTTTAACGCGCTGACGCCCAGCCAGTCGAGGATACCCTGCGCAGCATGTCGCCCTTCCGCCATGGCGGTGACCACTAAATCTGCGCCGCGTACGGCGTCACCGCCTGCGAAAATTTGCGGGTTAGAGGTCTGATAGCGATAGCGGCTCTCCACCGAGGCGATAATTCGTCCCCAGCTATCCGTCTCCACGCCCTGCGCCTGCAGCCACGGCATCTCGTGTGGATTGAAACCAAATGCCATGATCACCGCATCCGCAGGCATCACAAATTCGCTCCCCGCTATCGGTACCGGCCGACGACGGCCCTGAGCATCAGGTTCGCCGAGTTCGGTACGCAGCATGCGAATGCCGTTGACCTGTCCGTCAGGTGCCAGAGTTAACTCCACGGGCTGAACGTTAAACTCAAACGCGGCGCCCTCTTCCTTCGCATTCTTCACCTCTTTTTTCGAGCCCGGCATATTGGCTTCATCCCGGCGGTAGGCACAGGTTACCTTTGCCGCACCGTGACGTAACGCGGTGCGGACACAGTCCATGGCGGTATCGCCCCCGCCGAGCACCACCACGTTCAGCCCCCGGGTATCGATAAATGGCTCTTTGGTTGTTGCCTCAAGCCCCATCACGTGGCGGGTGTTTGCCACCAGGAAAGGTAACGCGTCATAGACGCCGGGCGCATCTTCATGTGCGATACCCGCTTTCATGGAACGATAGGTTCCCACACCAATAAACAGTGCATCGTATTCGCGTTGCAGCTGTGACAGCGGCACATCCTGTCCGACGTCACAGTTCAGAACGAACTGGATCCCCATGGCCGTGAATATCTCCCTGCGCCGTGCGAGCAGCGATTTATCGAGCTTAAAGGCCGGGATACCAAACGTCAGCAAGCCGCCAATCTCCGGGTGCCGGTCATAGACCGTGACGCTGACACCGCTGCGCGCCAGCACGTCGGCACAGGCAAGCCCCGCAGGCCCCGCGCCGATCACCGCCACACGTTTATCAACCGGCGTCACGCCGCTCAGATCCGGCTTCCAGCCCATCGCCAGCGCCTGGTCAGAGATATAGCGCTCGATGTTGCCAATGGTCACCGCGCCTGAGATATCACGCACGGTGCAGGCGCCTTCACATAATCGGTCCTGCGGGCAGACGCGGCCGGTAATTTCAGGTAAACAGTTGGTCTGGTGTGAAAGCTCAACCGCCCCGGCGATATCCCCCGCTTTAACGCGTTCAATCCACTGGGGGATATGGTTGTGCAACGGACAGGTCCATTCACAAATGCTGTGTTCGCCGCACTTCAGGCAGCGCGATGCCTCACGCGCGGCCTGCTCTGCCCGAAACGGCAGGTAGATCTCCTGAAAATGGCTGACGCGTGCACTCGCGGCGAGTTTATCCGGCTCCCCGCGTCGCGGTGTGTTTCTCATCTGCTCAAGGCGGGTGTGCGGCAGGTCTGGCCTTACCGCCTCGTCGTGCCAGGGCTGCGCCTCCTGACGGGCGGTGCGCTGGCGGCGGGTTTTCGCCAGTTGATTCAGCACGGCGGGCGTCGCCAGGGTAAGCACCTGTGCCGGACAATTTTCGATGCAGGCCGGGCCCTGTGGGCGCGTGTGGCAAAGATCGCATTTATGCGCCGAGGCTTTTACGTTGCCCTTGTCGAGAGGCGTAACAACGATCTCCATCGTGCCGAACGGACAGGCAACCATGCAGGCTTTACAGCCAATGCATTTTTGTTGATTCACCTGTACGCTGTCATCGCATTTGCTGATGGCCCCGTTAGGGCAGCTCTGCGTGCAGGGCGCATTCTCGCAATGGTGGCAGGTTACAGGCGTGCTCTTCGCGCCAGATTTCAGGACAGTGATGCGGGGATGAAAATGGCGTTCGCTCAGCACGTGTTGTTCATCGTTGTGCGCCATCACGCAGGCCACTTCGCAGGCACGGCACCCTATACACTGCTGGCTGTTGGCCATAATAAAACGATTCATAACGACACCTGTTTTTGGTTCAATAACCTTATTCTTTATAGGAATATTGTATTTACCCACGGCGGCGCTATCAGGCAATGTACAAATGCCCAGGAAGCCGAACTATCTCCAGTGAACCTGTGGCAGATCAATTTTTTTCAGGAAGCTGTTCTGTGACCGTTAAACGACCCGTTTCCGGAAGCCTGGCCCGGGCTTTCATTTCCATTATCGTGCTGTCCGTTCTGACCAGCACCGTCGCGTTGTTCACGCTTGCCAGCAGCCAGCGGGATGCAGAAGCCATCAATATTGCCGGTTCCCTGCGAATGCAGAGCTACCGTCTGGGCTATGAGATGCAACGCAACAGCGACGCCCTGGCGGCGCATCGCGAGAGCTGGCAGCAGACGCTGAGCGCCCCTGCGCTACAGAAGCTGAGCCGCTGGTACGTGCCGGACGATGTTAAGGCGCGCTATCAGCAGCTGCATCTGGCATGGCAGGAGATGGACAACCACATCGCTCGCGGCGATAGCGGGTGGTATCAGGCCCACATTGAAGACTTTGTCGGCCGGATTGACGCCTTTGTGCTCGCCCTTCAGCACTACACCGAACATAAAATCCAGGCGGTGATTCTGATCTCCCTGGCGGGCGGGATGGGCATCCTGATCCTGACGATCTTTACCCTGCGACGCATCCGCCGCCAGGTGGTGTTACCGCTGAATAATCTGGTGGCGGCCAGCGAGCGCATTGAGCGGGGGCAATTCGATACGCCTGCACCGGATACCGCGCTGCCAAACGAGCTGGGCCAACTTTCCCGGGCGTTCAACCACATGTCTGCCGAGCTGCATACGCTGTATCGCTCGCTTGAACACTCCGTAGCGGAAAAGACGCAGCATCTGAATGAGGCGCATCAGCAACTCGAGATGCTGTTTAAATGCTCTCAGGCACTGAATACCGGCCAGATAGACAGCCACTGTTTCCGGCATATTTTGCAGATAGTGCATGAGTACACGCAGATGAACTACCTGGAATTGCGCACCAGCGACGACTGGCGGCTCAGTGAGGGTATCGAATCAAACGGGAGCCCTGTCCAAACGCTGCCCGTGCTGATGCAGGATACCCTGTACGGGGAATTACGCTGGCAAAGCGAGACGGGCCACGTTCCTCTGCCGCTGATGGAAAGCGTGGCGACAATGCTCGGACGCGGACTGTATTTCAACCAGGCGCAAAAGCACTACCAGCAGTTGCTGCTGATGGAAGAACGCGCGACGATCGCCCGCGAGCTGCACGATTCCCTGGCGCAGGTACTGTCGTATTTACGTATTCAGCTGGCGCTACTGAAACGCGCTATCCCGCAGGAAAATGCCCCGGCGCAGACCATTATCACCGACTTTTCCCGCGAGCTTAACAACGCCTGGCATCAATTGCGGGAACTGCTTACCACCTTCCGCCTGACGCTTAACCACGCCAATCTGCCCGCGGCCCTACAGGAGTCACTGGACGGGTTACAGAGCCAGACGCAGGCAAAGCTGCACCTCGACTGCCGCCTCTCCTCGCTGGCGCTGGATGCCCAGAAACAGGTGCATTTGCTGCAGATCGTGCGTGAAGCGGTGTTGAATGCGATGAAGCACGCCCAGGCCAGCGAGATAACCGTCAGCTGCGTGACGTCTGCTGACGGCACCCACAGCGTCAGCATTCGCGATAACGGTATCGGGATTGGCGAAGCCAGCGAGCCGCCGGGACATTACGGGCTGAATATTATGCGCGAACGGGCGGCGAGACTTGGCGGAACGCTGCACTTTTCCCAGCCGCAAAACGGGGGGACGCTGGTGAGCGTGATCTTCCCGACAAACGGGGCCGGGAGGTAAATAACGGTAAAAGGTGAAGCGCAGAGAAAAGCGCATGATAATTTACACTATCTCCTTTATTTCTCCACGTTTGGTCTTCGTCTTGCCGCTAAAGTGATGCGGGCAATAAACAATAATGACGTGCAGCAAAACGAGGTCTCATTTTCATGGCGAATTTTTTTATCGATCGCCCCATTTTTGCCTGGGTACTTGCCATTCTGTTGTGTCTGACAGGTGTCCTGGCCATTACTTCACTTCCTGTTGAGCAATATCCCGACCTGGCACCACCAAACGTGCGCGTCACGGCAAACTACCCCGGAGCTTCAGCACAAACGCTGGAAAATACCGTTACGCAGGTTATCGAGCAGAACATGACGGGTCTGGATAACCTGATGTACATGTCCTCGCAGAGTAGCGCCACGGGCCAGGCGACCGTCACCCTGAGCTTTACCGCCGGTACGGATCCGGACGAAGCCGTACAGCAGGTGCAAAACCAGCTGCAGTCGGCGATGCGTAAACTGCCTCAGGCGGTGCAGAATCAGGGGGTTACCGTACGTAAAACCGGTGACACCAACATCCTGACTATTGCGTTTGTCTCTACCGACGGTTCCATGGATAAGCAGGACATTGCGGACTACGTCGCCAGTAATATTCAGGATCCCCTCAGCCGTATTAACGGCGTCGGTGATATCGATGCTTACGGCTCTCAGTATTCAATGCGTATCTGGCTTGATCCGAATAAGCTGAACAGCTTCCAGATGACGGCAACCGACGTGACGGATGCCATTAAATCCCAGAACGCCCAGATTGCGGTGGGACAATTGGGGGGAACGCCCTCCGTCGATAAACAAGCGTTGAATGCCACCATTAACTCACAGTCGCTGCTTCAGACCCCGGAGCAGTTTCGCAACATTACCCTGCGCGTAAATCAGGATGGTTCAGAGGTCCGCCTGGGCGATGTCGCCACAGTAGAAATGGGGGCAGAGAAATATGATTATCTCAGCCGCTTTAACGGTAATCCGGCCTCCGGTCTGGGGGTTAAACTGGCCTCCGGGGCCAATGAAATGGCCACCGCGCAGCTGGTGCTGGATCGTCTGGATGAGCTGTCGCACTATTTTCCCCACGGGCTGGAATACAAAGTCGCCTACGAAACCACCTCCTTTGTTAAAGCCTCTATTGAAGATGTGGTGAAAACACTGCTGGAAGCGATCGCGCTGGTCTTCCTGGTCATGTACCTGTTCCTGCAAAACTTCCGCGCAACGCTGATCCCGACCATTGCCGTTCCGGTGGTGCTGCTGGGTACCTTCGCCGTGCTTTATGCGTTTGGTTACAGCATTAACACCCTGACGATGTTTGCAATGGTGCTGGCGATTGGCCTGCTGGTGGACGATGCCATCGTGGTGGTCGAAAACGTCGAGCGCATCATGAGCGAGGAAGGGCTTTCCCCGCGTCAGGCCACGCGTAAATCGATGGGACAAATTCAGGGGGCGTTAGTTGGCATCGCGATGGTGCTCCCGGCGGTCTTTATCCCGATGGCGTTTTTCGGCGGCACAACCGGCTCCATTTATCGTCAGTTTTCAATCACCATCGTCTCCGCAATGGTGCTCTCGGTGCTGGTGGCGCTGATCCTCACGCCTGCCCTCTGCGCCACCCTCCTCAAACCGCTACATAAAGGGGAGCAGCACGGTCAGAAGGGCTTCTTTGGCTGGTTTAACCGCATGTTCAACCGCAGTGCTGCGCGTTATGAAACCGCCGTCGGCAAGGTGCTGCACCGCAGCCTGCGCTGGATGATGATTTACGTTGTGCTGTTGGGCGGTATGGTGTGGCTGTTCCTGCATCTGCCGACTTCGTTCCTGCCGCAGGAAGACCGGGGGATGTTCATCACTTCAGTGCAACTCCCGAGCGGGTCAACGCAGCAGCAAACGCTGAAGGTAGTTCAGAAGGTGGAGCAGTACTTCTTTACCAAAGAGAAAGATAACGTGGTGTCGGTCTTCTCCACCGTCGGCTCAGGCCCGGGCGGGAACGGGCAGAACGTTGCACGTATGTTTGTGCGCCTGAAAGACTGGGACGCACGCGATACGAAAACGGGCACCTCGTTTGCCATTATCGAACGCGCGACCAAAGCCTTCTCCCGTATCAAAGAGGCTCGCGTTTTTGCCAGCAGCCCACCGGCCATCAGCGGTCTCGGCAGTTCTGCCGGGTTTGACATGGAGTTGCAGGACCATGCCGGTGCGGGCCACACGGCGCTGATGGCGGCACGCGACAAGCTGTTAGAGCTGGCCGGTAAAGATCCGGGTCTGACCCGCGTCCGTCACAACGGTCTGGATGACAGCCCGCAGCTGCAGGTCGATATTGATCAGCGTAAGGCGCAGGCGCTGGGCGTTTCAATCGACGATATTAACGACACCCTGCAAACGGCGTGGGGTTCAAGCTATGTGAATGACTTTATGGATCGCGGTCGCGTTAAAAAAGTGTATGTGCAATCCGCCGCGCCATACCGCATGCTGCCGGACGATATTAACCGCTGGTATGTCCGCAACAATGCGGGCGGCATGGTGCCGTTCTCCGCCTTCGCCTCCTCGCACTGGGAGAGCGGTTCTCCGCGTCTGGAGTGCTATAACGGCTATTCCGCCGTTGAGATCGTCGGTGAAGCCGCGCCGGGTGTCAGCACCGGTACGGCGATGGACACCATGGAAAAGCTGGTGCAACAGCTGCCCGCTGGCTTTGGTCTGCAGTGGACGGCCATGTCTTATCAGGAGCGGCTCTCCGGGGCGCAGGCTCCCGCGCTTTACGCGCTTTCGCTGCTGGTGGTCTTCCTCTGTCTTGCGGCGCTGTATGAAAGCTGGTCAGTCCCGTTCTCGGTCATGCTGGTGGTGCCGCTTGGCGTGATCGGCGCGCTGCTCGCCACCTGGATGCGCGGTCTGGAGAACGACGTTTACTTCCAGGTGGGGCTGCTCACCGTGATTGGGTTGTCGGCAAAAAACGCCATCCTGATTGTTGAGTTTGCCAATGAGATGAATGCGAAAGGCCATGAGCTGATGGCGTCCACGCTGCATGCCTGCCGTCAGCGCTTACGTCCAATCCTGATGACCTCGCTGGCGTTTGTCTTCGGGGTGTTACCAATGGCAACCAGCTCAGGTGCAGGCTCCAGCAGCCAGCATGCGGTAGGTACAGGCGTCATGGGAGGAATGATTTCAGCCACGATCCTGGCCATTTATTTTGTGCCGCTGTTCTTCGTGCTGGTGCGTCGCCGCTTCCCGCTCAAGGAACGGCCTGAATAAGATAGTGAAAATAAAAAAGGCGGCTCAGTAGGCCGCCTTTTTACTGTGCGATTAATTCACACTATGGTTATTTTACTTATTTAAGTGCTCTTGCAATTCTTACTGAATGTCATTTACGAAGCATGCCTTCGATAAAATCTTTCCAGTTCCCCAGTTCACGTTCAATCATAACAACCTCTCTTATTATTATGCGCATTCTACGAAAACGTATCATCATTGTGAAGACAATTTAACCGATTGCTGTGATTGTACCCCGTCTGCGCGCTGGATTTATGATAAATATGAACGGAGAACCTTAAATTTTGTGTGACGGCCAGCAATATTTTGAAATAACCCTACGCACGGGTGAGTTTTATTTTACCCGCTGAGTTTACAGGCAATTTATACCTGATGGACATCTATGCTTAAATGATGAAAGAATATTCAGCGTACAAGTGTGAGTTGAATTAAAAAGAGGTGTTAATCCGGAGCGTTTCTGAATGTGTTATATTCCGTTTAAGGATATATCTTCGAATTTACTGAACATTTAATGGTCATAAGAACAAAAGGATTCAACATGGTTGTCATGTACGGCATTAAAAATTGTGACACGATCAAAAAAGCCCACCGCTGGCTCGAAGCTAACAACGTCGAGTACCGCTTCCACGATTACCGTGCCGATGGGCTTGATGCAGAATTTCTGCATACCGCCATTAACGAACTGGGGTGGGAAGCGCTGCTGAACACCCGCGGCACGACCTGGCGCAAGCTGGACGAATCACTGCGTGCCAGCATCAAGGATGCCAACAGCGCAGCAAATCTGATGCTTGAAATGCCAGCAATCATCAAACGCCCATTGCTCTGCGCGCCCGGGCAGCCTATGCTGCTGGGTTTCAGTGAAACCCTTTATTCCGACTTTTTTCGTTGAGGTGTAGTTTATGTCATGCCCGGTCATTGAGCTGACTCAGCAGCTTATTCGCCGTCCTTCCCTTAGCCCGGACGACGCAGGTTGTCAGGCATTAATGATTGAGCGCCTGCGTGCCATCGGTTTTACCGTGGAGCGTATGGATTTTGGCGACACCCAGAATTTCTGGGCGTGGCGTGGCCAGGGTGAAACACTGGCCTTTGCCGGGCATACCGACGTGGTTCCCGCAGGTGATGCGGACCGCTGGATCAACCCTCCGTTTGAACCAACCATCCGCGATGGCATGCTCTTTGGCCGCGGCGCCGCAGACATGAAAGGCTCCCTGGCGGCAATGGTTGTGGCGGCTGAGCGCTTTGTCGCCCAGCACCCGAACCATAAAAACCGTCTCGCGTTTCTCATTACCTCTGATGAAGAAGCCAGCGCCCATAACGGCACCGTCAAGGTGGTTGAGGCCCTGATGGCCCGCAACGAGCGTCTGGACTACTGTCTGGTCGGCGAGCCGTCCAGTACCGAGGTGGTGGGCGATGTGGTGAAAAATGGCCGCCGCGGTTCGTTAACCTGTAACCTGACCATTCACGGCGTACAGGGACACGTGGCGTACCCGCATCTGGCCGATAACCCAGTTCACCGCGCAGCGCCGATGCTGAGTGAACTGGTAAGCATTGAGTGGGACAAAGGCAATGAGTACTTCCCGCCAACCAGCATGCAGATTGCGAACGTGAAGGCAGGAACCGGCAGCAACAACGTGATCCCGGGCGATTGTTTCGTTCAGTTTAACTTCCGTTTCAGCACGGAGCTGACCGATGAGATGATCAAAGCGCGCGTTATCGCCCTGCTGGAAAAATATCAGCTGCGTTACACCGTGGACTGGTGGCTTTCCGGCCAGCCGTTCCTGACACAGCGTGGCAAACTGGTGGATGCGGTGGTGAACGCCATCGAGCACTATAATGAAATTAAGCCACAACTGCTGACGACGGGTGGCACCTCAGACGGACGCTTTATCGCCCGCATGGGAGCTCAGGTTGTCGAACTGGGGCCAGTGAACGCGACCATTCATAAAATCAATGAGTGTGTAAATGCCGCGGATTTACAACTGCTGGCCCGTATGTATCAACGTATTATGGAGCAAATCGTCGCCTGACGAGCGCTCTGAGAGGAATAGCGAATGGATTGGCTTGCAAAGTACTGGTGGATTCTGGTGTTAGTGTTTCTGGTAGGCGTATTGCTTAACGTGATTAAAGATCTTAAGCGCGTTGACCATAAAAAATTCCTCGCCAACAAGCCGGATCTTCCGCCTCATCGTGATTTTAACTACAAGTGGGATGACGACGACTGGCCGAAGAAAGACCAGAAGAAGTAATCCCCTCACCCCCAGCCCCTCTCCCCAGAGGGGCGAGGGGTGCCATGTTCCCTCTCCCCTTAGGGGAGAGGGTTAGGGTGAGGGGAAATAATCACATAAACTCAACAATATCATCATCGTCCGGCTTACCGCCCCTGAGCGCTTCATCAAAGTAGTGCTTCGGTACGGTATAGCGCAGATGGTCGAGCGCAAACTGCATGCTGCGATCGTCAATCGCATGGCCCAGATCGTCAACGATATCCAGCGTCACATCCCCGCCTTCCCGGATCAGGGCTTCCTGCGCAGCTACGGCATGCGAAAGCTCAATCACCCGGTCTTCGCCACCGTGGATCAAGTGGATCGTTGTCTGCGTGGTCGCGCTCGTCGGTAGCGTCGCGAAACGGCCGTTAAAGGCAATCACGCGCGAAGCCAGACCCGGCTCTGCTTTCACGCTCTCCAGCGACATAATTGACCCCTGTGAAAAGCCAATCAGCGCGGTCGCGTCGGCACCGACGCCGCTCTGCTGCTGCCAGTAACGCACGGTTTCGATAAAGACCGGCATAATGGCATCAATACGCGCCTGACGGTTCTCTTCCGTCACGCCCTGAACGGAGAACCACTGCCGTCCGTCAGGGCCACACGGCTCCACGCCGCCGATGCTGACAATCAGCGCCTCAGGAAAAACAGGTGCAAACCAGCGACCAATCTCTCCCATATTGACGGCGTTATCGCCAACGCCATGAAACAGTAGCAGTAACTGTTTAGCCGGTTTGTCGGGGCTTTGAACAACAAAATGATCGTGTTTCATGGCGGTCTCCTTAATTGATGACCTGGATTCTACGCCTTGCGGGGGGAATGACCATGCCACTTTACTGAAGAAGTCATTGAAAAAATTGCCATTGCAAAATGTCGCTTTTGAGCTGCTGACTGCGTGCTTTATCAAGACATTCAAGGGCCTGCGCCGTTTCAGCGCGTAATCTTGCCAGCACCGCTTTTCGCCCGGTGAGCGACAGTTCAGCACTGAGCGCAGCGTCCTCTCTTCGTGCCTCAATTTTACCGCGCAGGGCCGGAAGCGGCAGATCCACGGTGAGCAGCAAACGCGTCAATGCGGCAACGGACGTAGCAAAGGGCCGGTGTGCAAAGGCAAAGCCTGCCAGCTCCAGCCAGTCGTCACTATTAAGGGTAGCTTCCCACTCATCTGCCACCGGGATCTTTTCGCCATTCCACAATGATAAGACGCGCGCATCGCGATGCAGGCGCAGCCGGGCCTGTTCACACAGACGATGCCCCGCCTCACTTTGCGGCAATAATGCCATTGCGGTATAGCAGCCGCTGCTGGCTTCGCGGTGGCTGCCTATCCGTACCAGCTCAAAGCCGCACTGCTGCCAGAAATGCCACAGCGCGTCGGTAAAACCAAAGCTCACCGAGAGATAATCCTCCCCGCAGGCCTCGCGGATAAGCGCCCGGCCGATCCCTTCCCGTTGCCGGTGAGGGTGAACAGCGATGCGCGTGATCCGTCGACCTTTCAGCGTTGCTGCCAGAGGCGTGCCACCATGCGCGGCCAGAGACTGCGCGACAAGGTTGCCGCGCGGTCGACGAAAACCCGCCCATACTGCGCGACTTAGCGCCGGGCTTAACCCGCCTTCGTCTACCAGCCACAGCGCGCCCGCAATGACCGGGTCCGTTTGCGCGACGGCAACGTGC
This sequence comes from Enterobacter sp. SECR19-1250, assembly GCF_013391025.1. NCBI lineage: Bacteria > Pseudomonadati > Pseudomonadota > Gammaproteobacteria > Enterobacterales > Enterobacteriaceae > Enterobacter > Enterobacter sp. SECR19-1250. The sequence goes on from NZ_JACASJ010000013.1 coordinate 22,985, forward strand.
TGACCGGGGGCGTCCATCATACGGCGCAGATCCAGCGGCGAGGTACGGTAATGGGCCGCACAAAGCAGCTCGTAGACACTCGCGGCGAGTGCAGGCGTGTGCTCCCATGCGTCGGGGGCCAGAGAGGTCAGTTGCACCTCTCCTTTCGGCTGCTGGTCGATGAGCGTGTCGTCAAACAGCAGCGCGCTGGCGACCACCCGCTCAAGCGGACATCCCGCAGCCCAGCGAACGGGGGTGGATAAGGTATAACGCTGCAGGGCGCTGAACTGCGCGCAGAATTTAAGCAAAAACCCTCTTCCGGTTCCTTCATACCCTTGTACCGTCGTGGTTAACAGTACCCGTGGAAAGCGCGCAACCAGCTTCTCCAGCACAGGGCCGGGTATGGCCGCCGCCTCATCGACAATCAGCCAGTCGGCATGGTGTGAGGAGGCCAGCAGCACATCCGGTGCCATAAAGTGAAAATGTTCACCCGCAAACCGTGCGATGACCTCCGTTGCTCCCTTTGCCGGTGCGGTGACAACTGCTCTGCCCTCAATGCTGTTCAGCAGCATGCCGGCAAGCGCCGATTTTCCCCTCCCGCGCGGGGCGGTAACAGCCGCAACGCCTTTCGGCATTGCACGAAGTGCGTGCAGGATCTCCGCCTGCTCGCGCTGGGGTGCACCGTTAGCGGGTTGCCAGTCAGGGGCATCAGGAAACGGAGGAAGGGTTAACGGCTGGTTTTGCTGCCAGACGATTGCATCGGGATCGTGGGTAATCGTCTGACAAAAGTGGCGAATGAAATTCGGCGTGGGAATGGGTTCCGCGCTGTCGCTCCAGCGCAGGGAATCACTGTCGGGCGTGCCTGCCCACACCGCAAGCGGGGGGGCCAACAGCACCAGCAGGCTCCCGGCACGCAGCGTTCCGCTCAGGGCGGCAAAGGCTGAGACATCAAACCCGGCGCGGGCATCAAAAACAGCATGCCGGAACTCGCGCCCCAGCAGCCCGCTTATCTCCCTGGAAGGGTTTTCATCCAGCCACACCCAATCCCCGGAAAGCGTATCACGCAGCGCCCCGGCCTGCGCCAGGGACCACTGCGCATCACCGCTGAGCACCACCAGCCGACGCTGGCCGGTGCGCTCAAGCTGGCTAATCAGTTGGTCAAACGCCACCATTACATGGCTTTACCGAAGGTATTGCACTGCGCCGGGTCACCGCTGTCAAAACCGCGTTTAAACCAGGTGTAACGTTGTTCTGACGTCCCGTGAGTGAAGCTGTCCGGCACAACCCGGCCCTGGCTCTGCTGCTGGAGACGGTCGTCACCAATGGCCTCTGCGGCATTTAACGCCTCTTCCAGGTCGCCAGATTCCAGCACGCCCTGCTTCTGCATGCTGTTACCCCAGACGCCCGCGAAGCAGTCCGCCTGCAGCTCCATACGCACGGAAAGGCGATTGACCTCCGCCTGCGAGGCGTTTTGCTGAAGCTGGCGAACCTTAGGCTCAATGCCCAGCAATTTTTGCACGTGATGCCCCACTTCATGCGCAATCACGTAGCCCTGAGCAAAATCACCGTCGGCACCGAGTTTGCGTTTCATGTCATCATAAAAAGAGAGATCGATATAGACGGTGCTGTCTGCCGGGCAGTAGAACGGCCCCATCACCGATTGTCCGGTGCCGCAGCCGGTGCGGGTCGCACCACGGTACATCACCAGCTTCGGCTGCTGGTAGCTGCGCCCCATTTTCTCAAACTGCTGGCTCCACGTGTCTTCAGTGGTCGCGAGAATAACGGAGGTAAATTTGGCCGCTTCATCTTCATTTGGGTTGATGGAGCGCTGAGATTGCTGCTGTTGCTGCAGCGGCTGACCGGTCATTAACCCGGTGAGATCGACCCCGTAGTAACCCGCAACCAGCACCACAATCAGCAGAATGATTCCGCCTTTTCCGCTGGGTAAACGGAAGCCGGGGCCACCCATGGAAGGGCCGCCACCGCTATCACCACGTCTGTCTTCTACATTGTCACTTTCACGACGCCCTTGCCAGCGCATAACTACCTCGAACTATTCCATTAATAATAGCTATGATCGTAGGCGGTTAACGGCAAGATTACCATAGGAAACAAAGGTAAGACGCCAAAGGATATGAACATCCTTTGGCGATGAGGGAGTTAGTCGAGCTTAACGCCTAAACGGTGAGCCACTGCTTCGTACGCTTCAATCAGGCCACCCAGGCTCTGACGGAAACGGTCTTTATCCATTTTATCCAGCGTTTCTTTGTCCCACAGACGGCTGCCGTCCGGTGAGAATTCGTCGCCAAGTACCACTTCGCCTTTGAACAGACCGAACTCCAGCTTAAAGTCGACGAGGATCAGGCCAGCATCATCAAACAGTTTTTTCAGCACGTCGTTGGCTTTGTAGGTCAGCTCTTTCATGCGCGCCAGGTTCTCTTTGTTCACCCAGCCGAAGGTTTCACAGTAGGAGTCATTGACCATCGGATCGTGCATGGCGTCGTTTTTCAGGAACAGATCGAACAGCGGTGGATTCAGCTCGATGCCTTCCTCAATGCCCAGACGCTTCACCAGGGAGCCCGCGGCACGGTTACGAATGACGCACTCAACCGGAACCATATCCAGTTTTTTCACCAGACATTCCGTATCGGACAGCAACGCTTCCATCTGAGTCGGGATACCCGCTTCGGCCAGTTTGGTCATAATGAAGTGGTTGAACTTGTTGTTCACCATGCCTTTACGATCGAACTGCTCAATGCGTGCGCCATCCCCTGCTGACGTATCATTGCGGAACTCGAGCACCAACAGATCCGGGTTTTCCGTGCTGTATACGGTCTTCGCTTTGCCACGATACAACTCAGCTTGCTTCTGCATCTTGATTACTCCTGGTGTGATGATTTGTGTTCAAAACTGGGCATATTATGCCACGCACACGTTTGCGTAGCACGAAAATAAAAAGGGCTGGATTCACCAGCCCTCGTATTTATTTGCTGAATGCAGCCTGGAAGACCGCGACCAGCGCATCGTTCTGCGACTGGGTCAGCGTGTGACCTTTCGGATCGATAAACTGCAGGCTACTGCGGTTATCAAGGTCGCCTACCTGAATCTTGTAGTCGCCGGAAGCGAGCTGTGGATCGCGTGCGCCCAGCTCCTGCCATGCGCTGTCGGACAGCGGCTTATACGTTGCGGTTATGCTACCGGTTGAACGCGTGCTGTCGGTCACCTTCATGCCCACTTTCTCCAGCGTCGCTGGCAGGCGCTGCCAGGTCTGGTTGAATGGCGCACGAACAACCAGCATTGGCAGGCCGGTATCATCCGCGCCGCTCTGGACATCAAACGTCATGCCGTTGCGGTTCTGTGAGGCGTTAGCCGCGTCTGTGGCGTTCTTATCCAGGCCCGCAGCAATCACGTTCAGCATTTCAGTGCTGTAACGCTGCATAGAGGCAGCATCCGCCACCGGTTTACCCGCCTGCTCCAGGTTCAACAGCTTAACGGTAACCGCCTGCTGATAGCCCTGCGGTTTAACGGAGACTTGATAACGACCACGGTACTGCTGGTCTTCATCCAGACGGTTCCACTCGATCCAGTCGGTGGTTAACGTCTGGCTGGCGTCATCGCGCTTGTCAATCGTGTAGTTCTTCGACTGAATGACGCTCACCACCTGTGGCCACAGCGTGCTGCCACGTGCGCTTTCCACCATCAGAGACGCGGTATCACCGGTAAACTGGGTGCGCGCCCCGCTCACCAGCGCCAGAGGCTGTGCTGGCGGACGAATATCAAGCGCTTTGCCCACCGGGCCGCTGCCGTTGGTCACGGGGATATTATAATCGCCGTTCTGAATCGGCAGGATCATGCCAGCCGGTGCATGAAGTTCAGCAAGCGGGGTCGCATCCAGATAGGATTCATCACCGCTCACCTGGCGCTTGTAGCGCGAGTCTGAACTACAGGCAGCGAGCAGCATAACAAGCGAAACACTCGCAACCTTCGCCAGGCGCGACTTCTGTACTGAATAAGCCATCAAATCTCCCTAAACTTTACAGCAAACCGGCATGCTTCAGCGCTGCAGTGACGATTTCACGACCGTGGTCGGTAATCGGTGTCATTGGCAGACGCAGCGTATCGGTTGCTACAAGTCCCAACTCCTTACATGCCCATTTCACCGGGATCGGATTGGGTTCGACAAATAATTTATTGTGCAACGGCATCAGACGTTTATTAATGAGACGGGCTTCATCAAAGTGACCTGCCGCCGCCAGCTTGCACATTTCCGCCATATCGCGGGCCGCAACGTTCGACGTTACGGAGATCACGCCATGACCACCGAGCTGCATGAAGTCCAGCGCGGTCGCATCGTCACCGCTCAACAGGATAAAGTCGTCTGAAACCAGCTCTTTGATCTGATGAACGCGGCTTAAGTTCCCTGTCGCCTCTTTAATCCCGATAATATTTTTTACTTTCGAGAGACGACCAACGGTTTCCGGCAGCATATCGCAGCCAGTACGGGACGGCACATTATACAGAATTTGTGGCAAGTCAGTATGTTCAGCGATGGCTTTGAAATGCTGGAACAAACCTTCCTGAGTAGGACGGTTGTAGTAAGGGGTGACCGTCAGACAGCCAACAACGCCGCTGTCGTTAAAACGTTGGGTCAGGCTAATCGCTTCTGCGGTTGCATTCGCGCCCGTTCCCGCGATGACCGGAATACGTCCGTCAGCCAGTTCGAGGGTCAACATCACCACATCGCCGTGCTCTTCGTGGCTCAGCGTTGCAGATTCACCGGTAGTCCCTACCGAAACGATCGCCGAGGTTCCATTGGCGACATGGTAATCAATCAGCTTCTTCATGTTTGACCGGCAGACATTACCTTTTTCATCCATCGGTGTTACAAGCGCGACAATACTTCCCGTGAACATGAGCCATCCTCTGTGCGAACAAGAGCCTCAATGGTACGTTTGGAACTGTAATAAAAGCAAGCGACCTGAGGCCCTCAGGCGGTTGTATGCATGTTTTTTTTATGCTTTCCTTAGGAAGACTTAACCAAGCAAAGGAAGAACAGGTTTGACAACCTCATCACAACATTACCTGGTTATCACTGCGCTGGGTGCTGACAGGCCGGGTATCGTGAACACCATTACCCGCCACGTGAGCAGCTGCGGCTGTAATATCGAGGACAGCCGTCTGGCGATGCTGGGCGAAGAGTTCACGTTTATTATGCTGCTGTCCGGGACATGGAACGCCATCACGCTTATCGAATCTACCCTGCCGCTGAAAGGCGCAGAGCTGGATTTGCTGATCGTGATGAAACGCACCAATGCGCGTCCGCGTCCGGCCATGCCTGCCACCGTCTGGGTACAGGTTGAAGTTCCTGATTCCCCTCATCTGATCGAGCGTTTTACCGCGCTGTTTGACAGCCATCAGATGAACATTGCCGAGCTGGTTTCCCGCACACAACCGGCTGATGAGAGTGCCGTTCCTACCCTCTTTATTCAAATCACCGCCCACAGTCCTGCATCACAGGATGCGTCAAATATCGAGCAAGCGTTCAAAGCCCTCTGTACAGAATTACACGCGCAAGGCAGTATAAGCGTCGTAAATTATTCGCAGCATGAACAGGATGGAGTTGAGTAATGAACCCACTGAAAGCCGGTGACATCGCACCGAAATTTAGCTTACCGGATCAGGATGGTGAGCAAGTAAATTTGACCGACTTCCAGGGACAGCGTGTTCTGGTCTATTTCTACCCGAAAGCCATGACCCCGGGCTGCACCGTGCAGGCCTGCGGCTTACGCGACAACATGGACGAGTTGAAAAAAGCCGGCGTGGAAGTGCTGGGCATCAGCACTGATAAGCCAGAAAAGCTGTCACGATTTGCTGAAAAAGAGCTGCTGAACTTCACGCTGCTTTCCGACGAAGATCATCAGGTCTGTGAGCAGTTCGGCGTCTGGGGCGAGAAGACGTTTATGGGCAAAACCTATGACGGCATTCACCGCATCAGCTTCCTGATTGACGCTGACGGTAAAGTGGAACATGTCTTTGACGACTTCAAAACCAGCAACCACCACGACGTGGTGCTGAACTGGCTGAAACAAAGTGCCTGAAAGTGAGTGTCGGGTGGCGGCTTCGCCTTACCCGACCTACAAGATAAATACAAAACGGCAACCCGGTTGCCGTTTTTAGTGTTTTCCCCCTCTCCCCCGTGAGAGAAGGGCATCAGGCCGCACAAAAACTACTTCTCCTCCACCGCTGGCACATCCGGCCATGCATGGACGACGGCTTTAATCAGCGTCGCCAGCGGAATGGCAAAGAACACGCCCCAGAATCCCCACAGCCCGCCGAAAATCACCACCGATAAGATAATCACCAGCGGATGCAGATTCACCGCTTCTGAGAACAGCACCGGCACCAGCAGGTTGCCATCCAGGGCCTGAATAATCAGGTACACCGCGAAGCAACTCCAGAACTCGGTGCCCAGGCCAAACTGGAACAGCGCGACCCCAACAACCGGAATGGTGACCACAAAAGCGCCAATATACGGAATAAGGACCGACAGCCCCACCAGCACCGCCAGCAGCAGCGAGTAGTTAAGCCCGAAGATCAGGAAGCCAATCCAGGTCGCGACCCCAACCACAATCATCTCCAGCACCTTGCCGCGAATGTAGTTGGTGATCTGCTGGTTCATCTCTTCCCACACCTGCCCGGCCAGCCCGCGATTACGCGGCAGAATACGCCGCACGGCGTTGAGCATCTGGTCTTTGTCCTTCACCAGGAAGAACACCATCAACGGCACCAGCACCAGGTAGACGGCGAGCGTAAGGAGCCCAACCAGCGACGCCAGGGAGTATTTCACCACCGAATCGCCCATGGTCATGATGCGGGCGCGCATGTTTTCGGCCATCGCATCGATGATCCCCGCGTCCATCAGCGCCGGATAACGACGCGGCAGCGTGGCGGCAAAATCAGAAAGCTTATTTAACATGCCGGGCATATCGCGGATCAGGTTGATCCCCTGCTGCCAGGCGACGGGCATGACCACAAACGCCATCAACAGCAGAATGCCAACAAACAGCACCAGCACGATGCTGGTCGCCCAGCGTCGGGAGCAACCGATATTCTCCAGCCGCGCGGTTGGCCACTCCAGCAGATAGGCCAGCACAATGGCCACCAGCAGTGGTGCCAGAAGGCCGCTGAAGAAGAACAAAATACCGAACCCGGCAACCAGAATAACCAGCAAAGCAATGGCTTCCGGGTCGCTAAACCGGCGCCGGTACCACTGCATTAACATTTCGAGCATACAACCCTTCCCTGAATCGAATGACGGGAGTCAGAAGGTGAATTGTATCTAACTGTCACAAAAAAGACTTTCGCTTTTTGTATCGCTGTCACAATCCGCAAAAGCCTGATGAATGGGATTTTCTTCATGCCACAACACGGCTACACTCGCAGGGCAGTGGAGATGAACGATATGCGGGTTCATCGGTCAAATTAGCACATCCAAAATACAGGACAGTGGTTATGTTCAGGCAGTTGAAAAAAACAGTGGTTGCGACACTGATTGCCGCCGTAACGGTCGGTCAGGTGTTGCCAGCTTTCGCTGATTCGTCCGATTCATTGCCGGACATGGGCACCACAGCAGGAAGCACGCTCTCCATTGGTCAGGAGATGCAGATGGGTGATTACTATGTTCGCCAGCTGCGCGGCAGTGCTCCGCTGATCAATGACCCATTGCTGGTGCAGTACATTAATGGTCTGGGGATGCGCCTGGTCGCGCACGCCAACTCGGTAAAAACCCCCTTCCACTTCTATTTAATCAATAACGACGAAATCAACGCCTTCGCCTTCTTTGGCGGTAACGTGGTGCTGCATTCGGCGTTATTCCGTTATTCCGATAACGAAAGCCAGCTGGCGTCGGTCATGGCGCACGAAATTTCCCACGTGACCCAGCGCCATCTGGCCCGTGCGATGGAAGACCAGAAACGCAACGCGCCCCTGACCTGGGTGGGTGCGCTGGGCTCTATTTTGCTGGCGATGGCCAGCCCGCAGGCCGGGATGGCCGCATTAACCGGCACGCTGGCAGGCACGCGCCAGGGGATGATCAGTTTCACCCAGCAAAACGAACAGGAAGCGGACCGCATTGGCATCCAGGTGTTGCAGCGCTCGGGCTTTGACCCACAGGCGATGCCCAGCTTCCTGGAAAAACTGCTCGATCAGGCACGCTACTCGTCACGTCCACCCGAAATCCTGCTCACCCACCCGTTACCGGAAAGCCGTCTGTCCGATGCGCGTAACCGTGCCAATCAGATGCGTCCGGTGGTGGTGCAATCCTCACAGGATTTCTACATGGCGAAAGTGAGAACGCTGGGCATGTACAATTCCGGACGCAACCAGCTCACCAGCGACCTGCTGGATGCCCTGGCAAAAGGCAACGTGCGCGAGAAGAACGCGGCGCAATACGGTCGTGCCCTGCAGGCGATGGAAGCCAGCAAATACGACGAAGCGCGAAAAACGCTGCAACCGTTGCTGGCCGCCGACCCGAATAACCCGTGGTATCTCGACCTCTCCACGGATATCGATCTGGGGCAGAAGAGACCTGCCGATGCGATTAACCGCCTGAAAGGTGCCAAAGAGGTGCGGACCAACCCGGTGCTGCAGCTTAACCTGGCGAACGCTTATCTGCAGGGCGGCCAGCCGGGTGAAGCGGCCACCATTCTGAACCGCTACACCTTCGACAATAAAGACGATCAAAACGGCTGGGATCTGCTCGCTCAGGCAGAAGCCCAGCTGGGCAACCGCGATCAGGAGCTGGCGGCACGCGCCGAAGGGTTTGCCCTGGTGGGGCGTCTGGATCAGGCCATTTCGATGCTCAGCAGCGCCAGTTCGCAGGTCAAACTTGGCAGCCTGCAACAGGCCCGTTACGATGCGCGTATCGATCAGCTGCGCGCGCTACAGCAGCGCTTCAAGCCGTACGAAAAGATGTAAAAAGGAAGAAAATATGACTGACGCGGTAAAAATCTACCATAACCCTCGCTGCTCCAAGAGCCGCGACACCCTCAGCCTGCTGAAATCCAACGGCGTAGAGCCTGAAGTAGTGCTGTATCTGGAGACACCACCAGACGCGCAGACGATCCGCCAGCTCCTGCATATGCTGGGCATGGGCAGTGCACGTGAGCTGATGCGCCAGAAAGAGGATCTCTATAAGTCACTTAACCTGGACGACACGCGTCTCACTGAAGCTGAGCTCGTGCAGGCGATGGTTGACAACCCGAAGCTCATTGAACGCCCAATTGTGGTGGCAAACGGCAAGGCGCGCATTGGGCGTCCGCCGGAAGATGTGCTCGACATTCTTTAAGCCTCGCGCCGCAGCCCTTCCAGAAAGGCCTGCGGCGTACTTTCCCCCAGTTTTTTCTGCGCTTTACCCCGGTTGTAAAACTCGCACAAGGTCATCAATAGCGCCCCCGCCGGTTCCACATTCACCCGCGGAATAATATCGCGTAAGGGCACCATCACCTGAAGTGCACTGCAGGTACGTTGATGTGCCTTAACCGCAATGTCGTTAACAGCCAGCGTCGCCTCAAAACCAAAAGTCTCAACAGATTGTATAGCAGCCGGACACGCCGCCAGCACCTCCTGCGTCCAGGTATTCAGTCGTTGAGGCGACAGTCCCGCATAAAGCCGGGCATAGCACCAGCCGCTCACCGGCTCTCGCGCCCAAAGCAGATGCTGCTCCCCACCGTCGTCCATATGCAGCGACAAAGGCAAATGGTGCAGTTCCAGCGTATGGGGCGTAATACCCGCTTTCAGCGCCTTTTTCCCCTGCAAGGGGGCCCCTTTTTGCTTTGCAGCGGCCGGTTTGAGATAGCGGTTCAGGGTGGCGCGGGAAACAGCGATCCCCAGGACGTCGTTGACCATAAGCAGCAGGTCATCCAACGGCGCACCCAGGATGTCACGCAGGGCATTCACCAGCGCAACCTGCTCTTGTCTCATCGCTTTGTGTATCACTTTTGGCGTCGTATGGTTATCCGACACCTGGTCGCGATTGCGCCAGCGTCTGACGGTAGTGACCGAAATGCCCAGCTCTACGGCCAGCTCTCTGTCGCTCTTCTCAGACTGTTGAAGATAACGGCGGATGCGCGGCGTCGTGGTCGCATTGGCGTGCAGTTTGATTTCCATCGCAACAAACTCCATAACTAATCTTATGAGATTTATAATACACCAGCGATTGCTTTGTGACCGATTTCACCTTTCGCTCGCCGCGCTTCACTGATAATCCCCAGAGATAACATAAACAACACCTCTCAATCTTGTACGGAGTTCACAATGAACAATGTTCTGGGATTTCTTGAAGCAAAACTGATGCCGCTGGCGACCAAAACGGCCCAGCAGCGTCATCTTGGTGCCATTCGCGGTGCCTACGTTTCATTCATGCCGTTTATCATCGTCGGCTCCATCCTGCTGGTGATCTCCTCCTTCCCCAACCAAACCTATCAGCAGTTTATGTCTCAGGCGTTTGGGGAAAGCTGGAGCGCGATTATCGAAATCCCGTTCAACGCGGTGTTCTCGACCATGTCGCTGTTTATCAGCTTCCTGGTCGCCTATCGCCTGGCTGAACACTATGGCGAAGACCGTATCTCCTGCGGCATTCTGGCGCTGGTCGCCTTTCTGATCCTGACCCCCTTTATCAAAGTGGCGGAACAGGGTGGCATCACCGTCATGCCGGTAGAGTGGATTGGCAGTAAAGAGCTATTCGTGGCGATGATTGGCTCTCTGCTTTGGACGGAGCTGTTCTGCTGGCTCAAGCGCAAAAAACTGGTTATCAGAATGCCGGATGGAGTGCCGCCTGCGGTGCAGGAGTCGTTCGCGGCGCTGATCCCTGCCCTGCTGGTGATGATTCTGGTACTGATGATCCGCATCGGCTTTGAAAACACCCATTACAACACCATCCATCAGTTTATTTACGAGGTAGTAGCAACCCCGGTTCGCCACTACGGCACTTCCTATTTTGGCGCGCTGATGACGGTCTTCAGCATCACCATTCTGTGGTCAGTGGGCATTAACTCCGGTTCGATGATCAACGGCATTATTCGCCCGCTGTGGATGGAGAACCAGACCGATAACATCGCCGCCATTCAGGCCGGCGCTACCCCACCGCACATTATCACCGAACAGTTTTTTGACATGATCTGGATGGGCGGCGCAGGGGCCACGCTGTCGCTGGTGATTGCGATGCTGATTTTCGCCCGCAGTAAAAACATGCGCGAAGTGGCACGCCTGGGCGCGGGGGCCTCGGTGTTTAACATCAACGAGCCGATTCTGTTCGGCCTGCCGGTGATCATGAACCCGATCATGCTCATTCCGTTCAATCTGGTGCTGCTGGTGCTGGTCACCGTGCAGTACGTAGCAATGAAAATTGGTGCGGTCGCCGTCACCACCGGGGTGTTTATCCCCTGGACGCTGCCGCCTGTTATCAGCGGTTTTATCGTCACCGGGCATCTCAGCGGCAGCATCATGCAGCTTATCAACCTGCTGATTGGCGCCATGCTGTATCTGCCATTCATGCGTATCGTGGATAAACAGTACCGCGCCGCGGAGATTGCCACCGTGACGCAAACCGACACCACCCTTGCAAAACAGGAGTAAAGCATGTGGGGAATTATCGCCACCTGGCGAATGGCGCTTGAAGGCGTCACCGAGTCGGCCTCTGCGCTGGCAGCAGGGAAACCGGTGGCTGCCGCGGTCGTGGATGCCGTTGCCGCCGTCGAGGACTTCCCGTTCTATAAATCGGTCGGCTACGGCGGGCTACCAACCGAAAATGGCGAGGTGGAACTGGACGCCGCCTACATGGACGGCGACACGCTGGCGTTTGGCGCTGTGGGAAATCTGGTGGATATCGCCAACCCGGTACGCGTGGCGCAGGCGTTAAGCCGCCAGCGCTATAACAGCCTGCTGGTCGGCCAGGGCGCACGCGAGTGGGCATTGAGCCAGGGTTTTGCCGACAAAACGATGCTCACCGACCGGGCCATGCAGCACTACCGCAAGCGCTGCCGGGAGACGCTGGATAAAGGCTTAAGCCCCTACGATGGCCATGACACGGTCGGGATTATCGGTCTCGACAAACAGGGATCCATGAGCGTGGCGACCTCCACCAGCGGCCTGTTTATGAAAAAGCGCGGCCGACTTGGCGATTCGCCGATCATCGGCACCGGCTTCTACTGCGACAGTGAAACCGGTGCCGCCACCGCCACGGGCGTGGGCGAAGATCTGATGAAAGGCTGCACCAGCTACGAAATTGTTCGCCGCATGGCGCAGGGGATGTCTCCGCAGCAGGCGGCAGATTCCGTGGTGTTCGAGCTGGAAGACAGGCTGATGTCGCGCTTTGGCCGCGCGGGGGATCTCTCCGTGGTATGCATGAATAACAAAGGTGAATTTGGCGCCGCCACCAACATTAAAACGTTCTCCTTTGTGGTGGCGACGGCACGCCAGCCGCTGACCGTGTTTCGCGCCGAGCGCCTGCGGGAAAAAACGCACTATCAGGCGGTGGATGATGAATGGATGCAGGCCTATGCCGCACGGATCCGCGCACCGATTGAGGAGTAATGATGATGACGTATCAGCTGATAACCGCCCTTTCTGACGTAAAGCCACACGGCCACCTCATCGCCCGCAGCTCGTCTACGCTGTTACCGGACACGCCACTGATTGCGGAAATGCGCGGGCAAGATGCCGTTGCCGACACCCGTTTTGGCTGTGCGCCTTTTGCACGCATCACGCTGGTGCCAGATGCTCTCTGGCAGGATAGCCTTACCGAAGGATTGCTTACGGCACTCCGTCCGCTGCTGGCCACGCCCGTCAGCACCGACGTGGTCCTGGATGTCACCCACATTGACGACGTTGTGCTGCAACAGGTCCTGCGCTTTCTTTTTAATCAGTCGCACAGGCTTAGCGATCTGCAGTTGAAGAAAGCGGACGATGTCACTTTGCGCGTTGAGCACGTTACCGCCCTCTGCCTGCCAGAACAGCAGGCGCGGCTGGACGTTATCTTCCGCCAGCAGCTCGCCATTGGCCGTGGAATGGTCGCCGCACGCCGTCTGGCCGATATCCCCTCCGACCGCTGCACGCCGCAGTTTATGGTGCAGGAGGCGCAGACGCTGTGCGCGGCCTTCCCTGCCCTGCGCTGTGAAGTGCTGGATGAAAAGCAGATCGTTGAGCAGGGTCTGGGGCTGCTTCACGCCGTTGGCAAAGGCGCCTCCTGCCCGCCACGACTGCTGGCTATTCACTATGACGGTGTTTCTGACGGCCCGGTGCGCTGCTATGTAGGTAAAGGCATTACCTTCGATACCGGCGGCCTGTGGCTCAAGGACGGCGCGGGCATGTACACCATGAAATATGACATGTGCGGGGCAGCGAACGTGCTGGGGCTGATGCTGACCGTTGCAGAGCTGGCGCTCCCCGTGCGCCTCATGGGCGTGCTGGCGCTGGCAGAAAACGCCATCGGCCCGGACGCCATGCAGCCTGGCACGGTAGCCAGAGCCTGCAACGGCACCACGGTCGAAATCAACAATACCGATGCCGAAGGCCGACTGGTGCTGGCAGACGCTATCGCCTGGACCAGCCAGCGCCATTCGCAGGCGCGCTACATTATCGATATGGCAACGCTGACAGGTGCGGTGGTCAAAGCGCTGGGATATGAGCTGAGCGGGTTGATGACCCAGGACGAGCCGCTGCGCCAGGCGCTGACGCAGGCAGGAAAACAGAGCGGAGATGAAGTGTGGTCCTTGCCGTTGGATACGCGGCTGAAAAAGCAGACCGACAGCGCCATCGCCGATCTATGCAATACGCCGCCCAACAATGCGGCGATCAGTGCCTCGGCAGCGTGGCTGCTGCATCACTTCTGCCCGCCGACAATCCCGTGGGCGCATCTGGATATTAGCGGTACGGCGCTGTGGCGTGAGGGTGGCAGAAGCGTGGCCTCAGGGAGGCCGATTCCGCTGCTGGTGGAGCACCTGATGGGGGATCTCTAGCCGGGTGGCGGCTGCGCCTTACCCGGCCTATTCGATCCCGTAGGCCCGGTAAGCGCAGCGCCACCGGGCAAAAAACTCAAAGCTTCAGAATATCTTTCACAAACGGAATGGTGAGCTTGCGCTGGGCGGTAATGGAGGCGCGATCGAGCTGATCGAGCGTATCAAACAGCGTGCGCATCTCGCGATCCAGACGCTTGAGCAGGAAGCGCCCTACGTCTTCCGGCAGTTCAAATCCGCGCAGTCTGGCGCGCAGCTGAAGCGCCTGGAGTTTGTCTTCATCTGACAGCGGTTGCAGTTTGTAGATTTGCCCCCAGTCGAGTCGGGAGGCCAGATCCGGCAGCCCCAGATTCAGCTGGCGCGGCGGACGATCGCCGGTGATCAGCAGCCGGGTTTTGCCCGACTCCAGGATACGGTTATAGAGGTTAAAGATCGCCATTTCCCACGGCTCATCCCCCGCCACGCATTCGATATTATCGATGCAGACCAGGGAGAGATGTTCCATTCCCTCCAGCACGTCAGGCACAAACCAGGTACGTTTATCCAGCGGTACATAGCCTACCGCATCCCCCCGCGCTGAAAGCTCAGCACAGGCGGCATGCAACAGATGACTGCGTCCCGCGCCTTCGCGTGACCAGATATAGATGTATCCGCTGTGATCCTGGCGCAGCACGTTCTGCAGTGCAGCCAGTAAAGAGGGGTTATCACCCGGCCAGAAACTCGCGAAAGTTTCGTCGTCAGGGAGATAGAGTGGCAGAGAGAGCTGTGCCGGTCCGTTCAGAAGTACCTCAACCAGATCTTACATAAAATCGGAACGGAGTTTAGCACGGAACCTGCCAGGAGAGAACCGGGCGGATCGCCCACCCGGTTTTACAATCAGTGTGACGCTTTTTCGCTTTCGTCGGCGTCCAGCACCACCTCTTCAGGGCGGATCACGGAAATCAGCTTGAAAATCAGGCTCAGGCCCACACCAACGATGGTCGCCAGCGCCATGCCTTTCAGCTCGGCCGCGCCGATGTGTACCTTCGCGCCGCTCACGCCGATGATCAGGATAACGGAAGTCAGGATCAGGTTCTGCGCTTTGCTGTAGTCCACTTTGGACTCAATCAGCACGCGAATACCGGATGCGCCAATTACGCCGTACAGCAGCAGAGACACGCCGCCCATCACCGGAACCGGGATGATCTGGATCGCTGCCGCCAGTTTACCCACGCAGGAGAGCAGGATTGCGATGATTGCCGCGCCGCCGATAACCCAGGTGCTGTAAACGCGGGTGATCGCCATGACGCCAATATTCTCACCGTAGGTGGTGTTTGGCGTGGAGCCAAAGAAACCGGAGATGATCGTCGAGAAGCCGTTTGCAAACATCGAACGGTGCAGACCCGGGTCGCGGATCAGGTCACGTTTAACGATGTTCGCCGTCACCACAAGGTGGCCAACGTGTTCAGCAATAACCACCAGCGCGGCAGGCAGAATAGTGAAGATAGCAAACCATTCAAAGCGTGGCGTATAGAAGGTTGGCAGGGCAAACCAGTGCGCCTGAGCAATTGGCGTGGTATCGACAACGCCCATCACGAAGGAGAGTGCATAACCCGCCAGCACGCCGATCAGGATCGGGATAATCGCCATAAAACCGCGGAACAGCACGGAGCCAAATACCGTCACACCCAGCGTCACCAGTGAGATGATGATGGTTTTAGAGTCCGGCGACTGCCCATCAGCAGGCAGCAGGCCAGCCATATTCGCCGCCACGCCTGCCAGCTCCAGACCAATGACGGCAACGATGGCCCCCATCGCCGCCGGTGGGAACATCACATCCAGCCAGCCGGTACCGGCCTTCTTCACAATGAAAGAGACAAGGCAGAACAGCACGCCGCACATGATAAAGCCGCCCAGCGCCACTTCATACCCCAGGGGCAACAGCAGCAACACCGGCGAGATAAAAGCAAAGCTCGACCCCAGATACGCCGGGATTTTGCCTTTACAGATAAAGAGGTACAGCAGCGTCCCGATACCATTGAACAACAGCACGGTAGCCGGGTTAATGTGAAACAGGATTGGCACCAGCACGGTTGCGCCAAACATAGCGAACAGGTGCTGCAAACTAAGCGGGATAGTCTGTAAAAGCGGCGGTCTTTCACTCACCCCGATAGCACGGCGCGTCATAGTGTTTTCCTCTGAGATGGTTAGTTATGTGTGTTTTATTCAAAAAAAAGCCGACTTTCAAAGTCGGCTTATTTATCGTTATTCGATTATTTCGTACCAAAGATCTTATCGCCGGCATCGCCCAGCCCCGGGATGATGTACCCGTGCTCGTTGAGCCCCTGGTCGACAGACGCGGTGTACAGCTCCACATCCGGGTGTGCTTTTTCCAGCGCCGCGATCCCTTCCGGTGCCGCAACCAGCACCAGCACTTTGATGCTGCTGCAGCCTGCTTTTTTCAGCAGGTCGATGGTGGCAATCATTGAGCCGCCGGTCGCCAGCATCGGGTCAACCACCAGCGCCATACGCTCGTCGATGTTAGACACCAGCTTCTGGAAGTACGGAACCGGCTCCAGGGTTTCTTCATTACGGTAGATCCCCACCACGCTGATACGCGCGCTCGGTACGTGCTCCAGCACGCCTTCCATCATGCCAAGACCAGCACGCAGGATTGGCACCACGGTAATTTTCTTACCTTTGATCTGCTCAACCTGCACCGGGCCGTTCCAGCCTTCGATGGTCACTTTTTCCGTTTCGAGGTCAGAGGTCGCTTCGTAGGTCAGCAGGCTGCCGACTTCAGATGCCAGTTCGCGAAAACGCTTCGTGCTGATGTCATGCTCACGCATCAGGCCCAACTTGTGTTTAACGAGTGGGTGTTTCACTTCCACAATCTTCATTCTCTTTCTCCTCTGAGGTGGCGTCCGCAAAAAAATCGCGGGATTATACCGCTTTTTTCGGATTAGGCCATACCCATCTTGCTTGACGTATATCAAGCAAAGTGATTTAGAGACAAAAAAACCGAAGGCGAGACTCCGGCTTGGGTGCGGGATTCTGCCCGGTGGCGCTGCGCTTACGCGGGCCTACGTGTAGTGTAGGTCGGGTAAGCGTAAGCGCCACCCGACAATTACAGGTTGTCGCCGTTGCTCGCAATCACCTGCTTATACCAGTCAAACGACTTTTTCTTGCTGCGGTTCAGCGTGCCGTTCCCTTCGTTGTCTTTATCAACAAAGATAAACCCGTAGCGTTTCTTCATCTCGCCGGTGCCGGCAGAAACGAGATCGATACAGCCCCACGGGGTGTAGCCCATCAGATCCACGCCATCTTCCACCACCGCTTTTTTCATCTCGCGGATGTGCGCCGAGAGATAATCAATGCGGTACTGGTCGTTCACCGTGCCGTCGCTCTCCTGCACGTCAATCGCGCCGAAGCCGTTCTCAACGATGAACAGCGGCAGCTGGTAGTGATCCCAGAACCAGTTCAGGGAGTAGCGCAGGCCAACCGGGTCAATCTGCCAACCCCAGTCAGATTTCTGCACGTACGGGTTGGAGACCAGGCTCTTGCTTTCATCGTAATCCAGTTCCGGGTTATCCGCCGTCGCTTTGGTGGTGAAGGACATGTAATAGCTAAAGCCGATGTAATCCACGCAGCCCTGCGTCAGCGCCGCTTTGTCTTCTTCGGTAATGTCCAGCGTGAAACCACGACGCGCAAAGTAGTTAAGTAGATGCTGCGGATACTTGCCACGCACATGAACGTCGGTGAACCAGTAGCGACGATGCATCGCGTTCATCGCCATCATGATGTCGTCAGGCGCACAGGTCAGCGGATAAATGGGGCACATGGCAATCATGCAGCCGATCTGCAGGGAAGGATTAATCTCGCGCCCGGCTTTTACCGCCAGCGCGCTGGCCACCAGCTCATAGTGCGCGGCCTGGAACATCACCGGCTCACGGTCTTCACCCGGCGCATACTTCAGCCCGGAGTTGGTAAACGGCGCAAAATCTTCGTGGAAGTTAGCCTGGTTGTTGATCTCGTTAAAGGTCATCCAGTACTTCACCTTATGCTGATAGCGCTGGAAAACCGCTTTTGCGAAGCGGACAAAAAAGTCGATCAACTTACGGTTGCGCCAGCCGCCGTACTCGGTGACCAGATGATACGGCATCTCAAAATGCGACAGGGTGATAACCGGTTCGATGCCGTATTTGAGGCACTCATCGAACAGGTCATCGTAGAATTGAAGGCCCGCTTCGTTCGGCTCCAGCTCATCCCCTTTCGGGAAAATACGCGTCCAGGCAATGGAGGTACGGAAGCATTTGAACCCCATCTCCGCAAAGAGTTTGATGTCTTCTTTATAGCGATGGTAAAAATCGATGGCTTCGTGGTTCGGGTAATTTTTTCCTGGCAGCACGCCGTCGGTGATTTCACGCGGCACGCCGTGGGCGCCAGCGGTCATAACATCGGCGACGCTTACGCCTTTACCGCCCTCTTTCCAGCCACCTTCCAACTGGTGCGCGGCCACCGCGCCGCCCCACAGAAAACCTTCTTTAAATCCTGACATACTCTTTCCCTCATTCGATGTTGCTGATTGCTGACGGATACTGCTGTCTGAAGTGGTAAACCGCGCCGACAAGACCGGCCCGGTTGCCGTGGCTGACGACATCGGCGATATCTGCGATGCCAAACCACGCAAGATGGGTGCGAAGCAGATCCATAAACCCGGGCCGCTCCGCGATACCGCCGCCAATGAAGATGGTCTGCGGGTCGAACACATTCGCCAGGTTGTAGAGCCCTGTCGCAATGCCGTTAAGAAAATCATCCACCAGGCGGTGGCATACGGTGTCGCCTGCGTCATAGCCATCAAAAATGGCCTCGCCGGTGACGCTCTCAAGCGTCAGACCGTGAAAGTCGGCATAGCGCTTGCGAAGCGTGCGTAACGTACAGTTTTCATTCATGGAGTGGCGGGCAACACGTCTTGAGTCTGCCCTTTCCGTAAGCATGTAGCCGAACTCTCCGGCGCGAAAACGCGCCCCGTGAACCAGCCTGCCGTTGCAGAAAATTGCCCCGCCGATCCCGGTGCCGATTGTCAGTACCAGAAAGTTATCGATATCCTTCGCCTTGCCCTGCCAGCGCTCCGCCAGCAGCACGCAGTTAGCGTCATTCTCGACGGTAACCGGTAAACCCGTATGCGCCTCAAGCCAGCCTTTCATTGCGAACTGGTCGAAGCGGCGAATGGCCCCGCCCATCTCAATAAAGCCGGTATGCGGATTAACATACCCCGGCGCGCTGATGGCGATCCCCTTAAGCCCGGGATGGGCCGTTACCCAGTTCAGCATCTGCGCAAGAATGGCGTCACCGTCGCTGTTCCTGATGGCGGCCTTATCCGTTTGCAGTAGCTCTCCCTGCGCTGTCGCGATGCCCATTTTTAACGCGGTGCCACCGATATCAAATGCGGCGATGTTCATGGCCTTCATTCCTCCTAAATGAAACTGAAACCGGTTTCATTTCATGATGTTCATTCCCTAAACCGCATGCAAGCAGATCGCCGAAACCGGTTTCATTTTCGTGAACGGAGTCAAGTTTGCGCGCCGCCGGGGGTAGAGCAGAAAAAAAGATCCTCGCGCCGAGAATAGGCTCGCAAACGTTTGCCTGGACTGTTAGAATTGCGCCGATTTTTCTTACTAGCTATGCAATCGCGTGGGGACTTGAGCCGTGACCAACAAAACTTCTCTCAGCTACAAAGATGCCGGTGTTGATATTGACGCAGGTAATGCGCTGGTTGACCGAATCAAAGGTGTGGTGAAAAAAACCCGCCGCCCGGAAGTGATGGGTGGTCTGGGTGGCTTCGGCGCACTGTGCGCGCTGCCGCAAAAATATCGTGAACCTGTTCTGGTCTCGGGTACTGACGGTGTAGGAACAAAACTGCGCCTGGCGATGGATTTAAAACGTCACGACACGATCGGTATCGATCTGGTCGCGATGTGTGTAAACGACCTGGTGGTACAAGGCGCTGAGCCGCTGTTCTTCCTCGACTACTACGCGACAGGCAAACTGGATGTGGATACCGCAGCCAGCGTGATCAACGGTATTGCCGAAGGCTGTCTGCAGTCTGGCTGCGCGCTGGTTGGCGGTGAAACCGCAGAAATGCCTGGCATGTATCACGGCGAAGATTATGACGTCGCAGGCTTCTGCGTGGGTGTGGTAGAAAAATCAGAAATTATCGACGGCAGTAAAGTGGCTGATGGTGATGTGCTGATTGCGCTGGCCTCCAGCGGCCCGCACTCTAACGGCTACTCGCTGGTGCGTAAAATCCTCGAAGTAAGCGGTTGCGACCCACAAACCACCGAACTTGAAGGTAAACCTCTGGCTGACCATCTGCTGGCACCGACCCGCATCTACGTGAAAAACGTGCTGGATCTGATTGAGAACGTTGAGGTTCACGCCATTGCCCACCTGACCGGTGGCGGCTTCTGGGAAAACATTCCGCGCGTACTGCCGGACAACACCCAGGCGGTAATCGACGAATCGTCCTGGCAGTGGCCAGCGGTCTTTAACTGGCTGCAAACCGCGGGCAATGTGAGTTCTCACGAAATGTACCGCACCTTTAACTGTGGCGTAGGTATGGTGATCGCCCTGCCAGCGAGCGAAGCGGATAAAGCCGTTAAGCTGCTGACGGACAAAGGTGAAAACGCGTGGAAAATCGGTATTATCAAAGCTTCCGATTCCGAACAGCGTGTGGTCATTGAATGAAAAACATCGTGGTGCTCATTTCCGGCAACGGAAGCAATTTGCAGGCCATCATTGACGCCTGCAAACAGAAGAAAATCAATGGCACCATTCGGGCAGTATTCAGCAACAAGGCCGACGCGTTCGGCCTTGAGCGCGCCCGGGAAGCAAACATTCCCGCGCATGCGCTGGAGGCCAGTCAGTTCGCCGGCCGTGAAGCGTTTGACCGTGAACTGGTTCAGGAGATTGATGCCTACGCGCCGGACGTTGTGGTGCTGGCGGGGTATATGCGTATCCTGAGCCCGGCCTTTGTCGGGCACTACGCCGGACGTCTGCTGAATATCCACCCTTCGCTTCTGCCGAAATATCCCGGCCTGCACACCCATCGTCAGGTGCTGGAAAACGGCGATGAAGAGCACGGGACCTCGGTGCATTTCGTGACCGATGAGCTGGACGGCGGACCGGTGATCCTGCAGGCGAAAGTCCCGGTCTTTGACGGCGACACCGAAGACGACATCACCGAACGGGTGCAGAGCCAGGAACATGCCATTTATCCACTGGTGGTCAGCTGGTTTGTCGACGGGCGTCTGGCGATGCGCGACGGGGCTGCCTGGCTGGATGGCGTGAAACTGCCCCCGCAGGGTTACGCGGCCGAAGAGTAGTCTGTTCTGTCGGGTGGCGCAGCAGCGCGTACCCGACCAACAAAGCGCATTACCCGATATTCCCTTCTCCAACCTTCTAAAATCTCCAACAAAAAAATAACTGTCATACTTTTCTGGCACTGTTGGACATATCGTGGAAATGCTCGCCATAATAAGGACGAGACGGATTTACCACGTCCTGTGATTGAACTGGAGTGTGAGCTGTAATGGGTCAGGAAAAGTTATATATCGAGAAAGAGCTAAGCTGGTTAGCATTCAACGAACGCGTACTCCAGGAAGCGGCGGACAAAAGCAACCCGCTTATTGAGCGCATGCGTTTTTTGGGCATTTATTCCAACAACCTTGATGAGTTCTACAAGGTTCGCTTTGCCGAGCTGAAACGGCGGATCATCATCAGCGAAGAGCAGGGCTTAAACTCTCACTCTCGCCATCTGTTAGGCAAAATTCAGTCCCGCGTGTTGAAAGCCGATCAGGAATTTGACGGCCTCTATAACGAGTTGCTGCTGGAGATGGCACGCAATCAAATCTTCCTGATTAACGAACGTCAGCTCTCCGTTAACCAACAAAACTGGCTGCGCCACTACTTTAAACAGTATCTGCGCCAGCACATCACCCCTATTCTGATCAACCGCGAAACCGATCTGGTGCAGTTCCTGAAAGATGACTACACCTACCTGGCGGTGGAAATTATTCGCGGTGAATCCATCCGTTACGCGCTGCTGGAGATCCCGTCCGACAAGGTGCCACGTTTTGTGAACCTGCCGCCGGAAACCCCGCGCAGACGCAAACCGATGATCCTGCTGGATAACATCCTGCGCTACTGTCTGGACGATATCTTCAAAGGCTTCTTCGATTACGACGCGTTAAACGCCTACTCGATGAAGATGACCCGTGACGCCGAATATGACCTGGTGCACGAGATGGAAGCCAGCCTGATGGAGCTGATGTCCTCCAGCCTCAAGCAGCGTCTGACGGCCGAACCGGTGCGCTTTGTCTATCAGCGTGATATGCCAGACGCGATGGTGGAAATGCTGCGCGACAAGCTGACTATCTCGCGCTATGACTCCATCGTGCCGGGCGGTCGTTACCATAACTTTAAAGACTTTATTGGCTTCCCGAACGTCGGCAAAGCCAATCTGGTGAATAAACCGCTGCCGCGCCTGCGTCATCTCTGGTTCGATAAGTTCCGTAACGGTTTCGATGCCATCCGCGAACGCGACGTCCTGCTCTACTATCCGTATCACACGTTTGAACACGTGCTGGAGCTGCTGCGTCAGGCCTCCTTTGACCCGAGCGTGCTGGCAATCAAAATCAATATTTACCGCGTGGCGAAAGACTCCCGCATCATCGACGCGATGATCCACGCCGCGCACAACGGCAAAAAAGTAACCGTGGTGGTTGAGCTGCAGGCACGTTTCGACGAAGAGGCCAATATCCATTGGGCGCGCCGTCTGACGGAGGCGGGTGTACACGTTATCTTCTCCGCCCCGGGGCTGAAAATTCACGCCAAGCTGTTCCTTATCTCCCGCAAAGAGGGTGACGACGTGGTGCGCTATGCCCACATCGGTACCGGGAACTTTAACGAGAAAACCGCACGAATTTATACCGACTACTCGCTGCTGACCGCCGACGCGCGCATCACCAACGAGGTGCGCCGGGTGTTCAACTTTATTGAGAACCCGTACCGCCCGGTGAGCTTCGATTATCTGCTGGTGTCACCGCAGAACTCGCGCCGCCTGCTGTACGATATGATCGACAAAGAAATTGCCAACGCCCAGAAAGGCTTGTCGTCCGGCATCACGCTGAAGCTCAACAATCTGGTCGACAAAGGTCTCGTGGACAGACTCTATGCGGCGTCCAGCTCCGGCGTTCCGGTTAACCTGCTGATCCGCGGCATGTGCTCCCTCATCCCGGAACTGGAAGGTATCAGCGATAATATTCGCGTCATCAGCATTGTCGACCGCTACCTGGAGCACGATCGGGTCTATATTTTCGATAATGCGGGAGATAAACAGGTCTATCTCTCTTCGGCAGACTGGATGACGCGCAATATTGATTATCGAATTGAAGTCGCAGCGCCGCTGCTGGATCCGCGCCTGAAACAGCGTATTCTCGACATTATCGAGATTCTGTTTAGTGACACGGTGAAAGCGCGCTATATCGACAAAGAACTCAGTAACCGCTATGTACCGCGCGGCAACCGCCGCAAAGTGCGGTCGCAACTGGCGATTTACGACTATATCAAATCACTCGAGCAACCCGATTAACCTATGCCGATAAATGATAAGACCCCACGACCACAGGAATTCGCCGCGGTCGACCTTGGTTCTAACAGTTTCCACATGGTCATCGCCCGTGAGGTGGATGGCGCGCTGCAGATCATCGGTCGTCTGAAGCAGCGCGTACACCTGGCAGATGGTCTTGATGAACGCAGCATGCTCAGCGAAGAGGCGATGGAGCGCGGCCTGAACTGCCTGTCGCTGTTTGCTGAACGCCTGCAGGGCTTCTCACCCTCCAGCGTCTGCATTGTGGGAACGCATACCCTGCGCCAGGCGCTGAATGCCCCTGAATTCCTCAAGCGTGCGGAAAAAGTGATCCCCTACCCCATTGAGATCATCTCCGGTAACGAAGAGGCGCGTCTGATTTTTATGGGCGTTGAGCACACGCAGCCGGAAAAAGGCCGCAAGCTGGTGATTGATATCGGCGGCGGCTCCACAGAGCTGGTCATTGGTGAAGACTTTGAACCGCGTCTGGTGGAAAGCCGCCGTATGGGCTGCGTCAGTTTTGCGCAGATGTATTTCCCGGGCGGTGCGATTTCGCGGGAAAACTTCCAGCGGGCGCGCATGGCCGCCGTTCAGAAGCTGGAAAATCTGGCCTGGCAGTACCGTATCCAGGGCTGGAACGTCGCGCTGGGGGCCTCGGGCACCATCAAAGCGGCCCATGAAGTGCTGCTGGCGATGGGTGAAAAAGACGGTTTTATCACCCCCGAACGCCTGACGTTGCTGACCGAAGAGGTGCTGAAACATAAAAGTTTCGACGCGTTAAGCCTGCCGGGTCTTTCCGACGAGCGTAAAGCGGTGTTTGTACCGGGGCTGGCTATCCTGTGCGGCGTATTCGATGCGCTGGCAATTAAAGAGCTGCGTCTCTCTGACGGCGCGCTGCGTGAAGGCGTGCTGTATGAGATGGAAGGCCGCTTCCGCCATCAGGATATTCGCAGCCGCACCGCGCAAAGCCTGGCAAACCAGTACAACATCGACCGCGAACAGGCGAAGCGGGTGCTGGAAACGACCGTACAGATGTACGATCAGTGGCAGGAGCAGAATCCGAAGCTTGCCCATCCGCAGCTTGCCGCCCTGCTGAAATGGGCCGCGATGCTGCACGAAGTGGGGCTGAACATTAACCACAGCGGCATGCACCGTCATTCCGCCTACATTCTGCAAAACAGCGATTTGCCGGGCTTCAACCAGGAGCAGCAAACCATGATGGCGACGCTGGTGCGCTATCATCGCAAAGCCATTAAGCTCGACGATCTGCCGCGCTTCACGCTGTTCAAGAAAAAGCAGTTCCTGCCGCTTATTCAGCTGCTGCGTCTGGGCGTGCTGCTGAATAACCAGCGTCAGGCCACTACCACGCCGCCCACGCTGAAACTCAAAACGGATGACCATCACTGGACGCTGAGCTTCCCGCACGACTGGTTTAGCCAGAATGCGCTGGTTCTGCTGGATCTGGAAAAAGAGCAGCAGTACTGGGAAGCGGTCACCGGCTGGCTGCTCAAAATCGAAGAAGAGAGCGCCGACGTCGCGGCGTAACGGCTCAGGCGTCCGCTACGGACGCCTCTGCCTCCAGCAGTGACTCAAGCGCCACCGGCCGACCTATCAGATAGCCCTGCACATAGTCGATACCGAGCGCGTGAACCGCGCTACGTATCTCTTCGGTCTCCACATATTCCGCAACCACCAGCATCTTTTTCATTCGCGCTAAATGGCAAATAGAGGCCACAATCTGGTAATCCAGGCTGTTACTGACGATATTGCGAATAAAGCTGCCGTCAATCTTGAGGATGTCTGCGTCCACGCTTTTCAGCCGCGCATAGCTTGCATAGCCGGTACCAAAATCATCTATCGCAATGCGTACGCCCATTTTTTGTAGCTGCCGGAGGGTATGCATCGCCTGCTCCGCGCTGCCGAAGGTACTGCACTCGGTCACCTCGAAGATCAACTGCCACGCCTCCACGGCGTATTTATTCAGCAGACGGCTCACCTCCAGCGGGAACTGAACCCGACAAACGGTTGAGGGCGCAAGATTAATGGCAAAGCGCTGGCCGGGCAGCCTGTCACGGTGTTCGGCCAGGAAGCGCAGCGTGCGCTCCAGCACCCACAAATCGACCCGCGACGACAGGCCAAACTCCTGAGCGACGGGCAGGAACCGATCGGGAGTAAGTAACGCGCCGTCCGCATCCGGCATCCGCAGCAGCACTTCATGATAGCGATCGCCACGCAGGCCGCGAACGGGTTGCGCCAGCAGGGTGAATTCGTTGTTGTCGAGCGCCTTTTGCAGGCGGCTCATCATCGCGATTTTATCCTTCAGGCTGCGCTGCAGATGGACAGCACCACGCTGCTGAAGGTTTTCCGGGTGGTTGGTTGAGAGCGACAGATCGGCAATAACCCCTAACTCCCCCAGCACCAGATAGAGATGGTTCACGGGTGAGCGCACATAGCAGTAGCTCATGCCCACCTGCGGCTGAAGCGGCATGCCATCCCAGATAAAACGGAACTGTTTGATATGCTCATCCAGCGTCTCGATTCGCTGCTGGTGAGATTCCGCGTTGAGTCGCACTGCCAGATCATACCCGGTAAGGTGATACACCCGCTCATTGGGCTGGAGTGTGCCATTAACCCACTGTGCCAGCTGCTGTTTGTACAAAATTCGCAGCAATACGCCATAATTTCGGCCCAGCACTTCCAGTTCAGGAATACGCAGTAAACAGAGCGCCGACCACGGGTTCCGGGCCAGATCGCGTAACAACGCCCGCAGGTTAGGCATATGGACAACCGGGTCGAGGAGCGCCAGCCTGCGGGAGCGCTTATTCACGGCACGCTGGCGGGTCGACAGCATCGACATATAGACCACCACAAACGAGAAGACCAGGTAGCTGGAAGAGGTGATCGCCAGTTGAATGTCGTAGCCCTGATTCACAGGGATATAACGGTAAAAATAGTGAATAGAGACCAGCAGGACCGGCGTCCAGATGAGGGATGTCAGCCTGTAACCAAAGCGCATCGCGCCCCAGAGCATCACCGGCATCAGGAGCGACAGCGTGTAGTTAGTGGTGAAGATAGAGCTGTTCTCATTCATTGGTATCAGCAGCAACAGCAGCAGCCCGCCCAGTATGATCAACCAGACCAAAAACTCGATGAGCGTCACCTTTTTATCTATCTGCGCGCGGCTCTGAGAAATCAATGTCCTGAAATAACGCGGATGGCGAATCAGCCGGATTATCAGGTAACTCAGCGGTACGCCCGTTAAGCCGCTGACCAGCAGCGCCTGATAGTTGATCAGCGTGTGAATATTAAGCGGGTTCAGCCCCGCCAGGCTCTGGCGACTCTCATACACGCCCAGATAAACCGCAAACTGAAACAGCACCAGAAACAGCGTTGCCGGACATAACACCTGCCAGAAAATGCGCTGCGCCATCAGCCGTATATCGCCGTAAGCCGTCATATTGCGTCTGGGGGCAAAGACGCGATAACCGCCCCAACTCAGCACTAAGGGAATAATAAAATGGAAGATCCCGGCAACGGTTTCAAACAGCCCAACTTGCGGGTAATAGCGAATAAACAGCGACAGCACTATTCCGGGAATAGCCCCAACGCCGAAAAACAGCATTAAGGTGAGCAGGAAAAAGAGCGGCAGATAATAGAGTGCCACTATGCCGTCACCCAGTTGCGTCAGGGTATTGGCCACGCTCAGCACGGGCAGCAACACCACCGGTAAAATAAGCGGCAGCGCCCACCAGCGGTCTTTATTCTGTTTCAGGAAAGCAATAGTGTTCATAGATGCCCGGTTAAACCCCTTTCTCCTGAGGGAAAATGAAGACAGGCATCCGACCTGACGTACGTGCTGCCCGCTAACACACGGGGCAAGCAGTATGGAGGAGGGATTTTAAATACCACTGCGGGGAATCCGTTGACTTAAATCAAACTATTTAATTCAAAATTTCCTTTCCTCTGTTTTTTTCCGGTTAATTTTCTTCGTGTTATCAATATCGTAAATGCAATTATTATTTTTAATAACATCGGTTAATGTATATGTTGACGGTTATTTACACATCGCAGAATTGACCCACCCTTCCCGCTGTGCCTTAATATCCGCGTCGCCCAAAAGGGTATGTCCAGGAAAAACACAGTGAGTCAGGCCACACGTATGCGAAAACGACATCGATTTAACACTCGAATGACCCGCATCATATTGCTAATCAGCTTCCTGTTTTTCTTTGGCCGCTTCGTTTATTCCTCCATTGGTGCCTGGTATCACCATCAGGACAAACTCCAGTCGCAGCAAACCAGCCTGAACGTCGATACTGCCGATCGCTAATCCGCCGGTGGGTTTTGTATTATCCGAATAATGGCCGCGATCCCTTTGCTGAGGATCTTATCCTGACGCATCACAACAGCCAGTTGCCGCCGCAATACGGGTTCAAGCGACATGATTCTTAGCCCTTCGCGGTCAGCGGCATGTTCAACCGCCATTCGCGGTACAATGCTATAACCCAACCCCGCGCGAACCATCCGTTTGATGGCCTCAATGCTGCCAAGCTGCATCACCGGCGCAATCGCTAACCCACATGCAGCAAACCAGCCATCTATCAGCGCGCGGGTGCCACTGCCGGATTCAAAGGCAATCAGCGGCTGAAGGTGCAACGCCTCAGGGGTTAAACGCGAAAATCGCTCCTGCTGCATAAGCGAGGCAATAAAAACAAACTCTTCGTCCATCACCGTCATGACGTCCAGACTTTTACCACTGACCGGCAGGGTCACCAGCCCCAGATCGAGACGGTTTTCTTCTATCGCCCTGACAATGTCGAGGGTGTTGCCCGTGGTTACCCCCACTTTCAGGAGCGGGTAGTCGCTGCGTAGCTGCTGCAACAACGTCGGTAAAAGATGGATACAGGCCGTTGCGCCAGTGCCAAGCGTCACGGTGCCGCTCACGTCGTGGCTGAATTCACTCACGGAACGAACCGCTTCATCTACCGCCTGCTGAATACGCTCTTCGTGGAGCAGCAGAGCCTGTCCGGCAGGTGTAGCCTTGATGCCACGCCCGGTTCGTTCTACCAGCCGCGTTTGCAGAAACTGTTCCAGCTGACGTATTTGCAGACTAACGGCGGGCTGGGAAATACCGAGCAGATCCGCTGCAGCCGAAAAGCTGCCGCGCTGGATCACCAGACGGAAGGTCGCAAGATATCCCAGATTGAGCGTCGTCATGCAAAGTTTCTCTTATACGGGTCATAAAGATACGGCACTGCCAGCACAATACCGCGCCCGTTATGCTCAGGACAACTGAATAACGGAATGAAAACTCATGGAAACACCTGCACTTTCCCGCCGCCTCGCTCTCACCGCCGGATGTAATCAACTTATCAACTGGGGGATCTCTTTTTATATGCCCGGCACTTTTGCCCTCGCCATTATCGCCGACAGGGGATGGACATCGCCCCAGCTCTATCTCGGCCTGACGCTGGCGATGCTGGTGATGGCCGCCGTCTCCCCTTTTGTCGCCCGTCTGCTGGCACGCTTTGGCGGGCAAAACGTGGTAATGAGTGGAACGCTGCTGATCGCCGTAAGCCGCGCGGGGATGGCATACACCCAGACCCTTCCCGGCTGGTACAGCGCCTGGCTGGTGACCGGTATCGGGATGCGCCTGTCGCTCTACGATGCGCTATTCGCCGCGCTGGTAAACCTGTATGGACAGCAGGCGCGAAAAACGATCTCACGCATTACGCTGGCTGGTGGGCTGGCGTCTGCTGTTTTTTGGCCGCTGGGAGACACGCTGCTGAAGGTGATGAGCTGGCAGCATGCGCTGCAAATTTACGCTCTTTTTGGACTGCTGAGCGCGGTATGCATTCGAACCCTCCCCCAACAGCGTCTGGCGATTACCCGCAGCGTAAATGCCCCCATCCCGGCCGGTGAACGGCGTAACGGCTGGCTTTACGCAACGTTTATCGCCCTCATTACGTTTGTCTCTAACGGCACATCCACCCACCTGCCGGAGTTTATCGCCAGCGTCGGCCTGCCGATCGCCCTCGGCATGCTGTGGGGAGTCGGCCAGACGGGGGCGCGCGCAATCGAGGTCATGGCGGGAGCCCGCTCAACCCCACTCTCCCTTACACGCTTTACCGCCCTCGCGATGCCGCTCTGCTTTCTTCTTGGGCTAAGCAGTACCCTGTATGCCTGGTGTGCTGCCGGATTTGTGCTGGGCTATGGCGCCATCAACGGGCTGGTGACAATCGTCAAAGCCACGCTACCGCTGGCGCTGTTCAGCGCTGAAAGCTATGCCCGGCGCACTGGTTTGCTTCTGATCCCCGCACAACTGTTGGCAGCAGCGTCGCCGTTTGTATACGCATGGCTTAACAAAACGCTGGGGATCGCGGGCGCTATGTGGGTGTCTACCGGGTTAACGCTGGTGATTGCCGGGCTGGCGATCGCCATTGTGCGCCGTTCGGGCACGCAGAATGTATCACTCTGTATCGAGAACGCCCCACAGACAAGCCGGTACAAAAAGCCGCCCGCAGCAAACATCTCTGATACATAAAAATGGTCTTCTGTGTTCGTTATCACTATGAACCGATAAGGAGACACAGATGATTCGCCGATATTTATTGCTCCCGGCCCTGGCCGTGGCATCGGTCAGCTCCTGGGGGGCACCACTGGATAATCTCAGCGCCGCCGACGTCAACGGTCCGGCTGCCGTTGCCCCGCTTGAGCAGCCCCAGCCACCCGCCAGGCTGATTGTCGATCCGCCGCTGGCAGGCCCGCTGAGTAAGGGGGCTGTCTTTATTCAGTACCGTGTTGAAAACCTGCGCATAGAACCTGTCTTTGGACCCGATGCGCTGAAAGTCACTCCGCGCATCGGCCATATTCACGTTGTGGTGGATGACGCGCCCTGGCACTGGGCGGACACCAGCGGTGAGCCGGTGATTCTGGTGGGACTGCCCGCCGGAAAACACAAGGTGACCATTATACTGGCCGACCCGACGCATAAGCCTCTCGACCATAAAACCCTTGAATTCACCGTGCCGCCGCATGCGCCGGTCCACCATTTCTGAGGAGGCTGAAGATGAAAACATTATCGATACTGACGGCGGGTCTGCTGGCGATGTCGGCCAGCGCCTTTGCGCAGAGTGAAACCAGCGTGGTGCTGGTGCATGGCGCCTTTGCCGACGGCAGCAGCTGGAACAAGGTGATTTCCCTTTTGCAGAAACGCCACACCGAGGTTATAGCCGTCCAGCTGCCGCTGACCTCACTAAAAGATGATGTAGCAGCCACCCGGCGCGCCATCGCTCGCGCACACGGGGACGTAGTACTGGTAGGTCACTCCTGGGGCGGCACCGTGATTAGCGAGGCCGGCAACGATGCGCGGGTGAAATCGCTGGTGTATGTGGCGGCGTTCGCGCCGGACGCCGGTCAGTCAACGGCAGAGCTGGCGAATAGCTACCCGGCGCCACCGGGGAGCGCGGGTATCGCGAAAACCGCGGACGGCTTTTTATACCTGCCGCCTGCGTCGGTCAGTAAGGACTTCGCACCGGATGTGAAACCGGGTGAACAACAGATCATCGCTGCCACACAGGGGCCAATAAAGGGCGATGCGTTTGGCGAAAAGGTCACTCGCGCGGCGTGGCACACTAAGCCGAGCTGGTATGTGGTAAGCAAGAACGACCGGATGATCAATCCTGAGCTTGAACGCGCGATGGCAAAGGCCATCCACGCGAACACCACCGAGGTCGCGGCAAGCCACGTGTCGATGGTGAGCCAGCCGGAAGCCATTGCCCGCACGATTGAGCAGGCGAGGCAGATGCACTGAAGACAATTCGACCAGCGGCGCTGTGCTTGTGCGAGCCTACGGTTTCGTAGGTCGGGTCAGCGCAGCGCCACCCGACAAGAAAGGCCGCTTCAGCCCCCACTCTCTGCGGGATAATCCCGGTTAATCCACGCGTGGTCCTCTTCCCACGTGAACATCCATTTGCGCACCGGCCCGGCCATCACGTTGAGGTAGTAGCTGTCATACCCCGCCATGGTTGCCATCGGGTGGTAGCCCTTCGGCACCATCACCACGTCACGGTTGTAGACCGCCATGCATTCATCCAGCGTTCTGTCGTCAGTGTAGACCCGCTGCATGCAGAACCCCTGATCCGGGTTGAGGCGATGGTAATAGGTCTCCTCCAGATACGTCTCCTGGGGCGGATTATCCGTGTCGTGCTTATGGCTCGGGTACGAGCTGGTGCAGCCTTCGTTGGTCCAGACCTCCACCACCAGCAGGCTGTCAGCCGGTTTGTCTTCCGGCAGAATGTTGTGCACATAGCGCTGGTTATGGCCTTTGCCGCGCGCTTCAGCGTCGATATCCTGCGGTGCAATCAGCCGCGTCGGCCAGCTACCTTTACCCGGAGCGGCACAAACCGCCAGTTCCAGCTTCGTGAGCGCCTTCACTTGCACCGTCTCCTGCGGGGTAACGTACACCGCCCACGGCTTGATGCGCTCGAACGGGCTCATCCGCTCGCCAATATCGTTAAACTGCGCGGAAGGCGTGCTGATGGAGGCGCGCCCGGCCACCAGCACCAGACAGCGCTCTTCGCTGACGGCGGGCAGCGTCAACTGCTGCCCCTCCTGCAGCTCATAGGCCTCAAAGCCAACATATCCCCACCCGGCGCGTTCCGGCGTGACGGACTGGGTCCGCCCTTCATCGTTCGGCTGTTGCCAGCGTGATAGCAGACGTGACATGTCACCTCCTCAGATAAGCCCGGCGTCGCGCGCCAGACGGCTCAGGTTGTTATACCCCAGACGGGCATAGGTCAGCGGATGGGCAATCGCAGGATCCTGCTCCGCCTCCACCACCAGCCAGCCGTGATAATCCTGCGCTTTCAGCAGTTGCATGATCGGCGGATAATCCACGCAACCGTCGCCCGGCACGGTAAACACGCCGCTCAGCACCGCATCGAGGAAGCTGGTTTTGCGGTTTTTGACATCTGCCAGCACGTCGGCACGCACATCTTTGCAGTGAACGTGGTTGATGCGCGACGCCCAGCGCTGCGCCACCGTCAGCGGATCGGCCCCGGCAAAGGTCAGGTGACCGGTGTCCAGCAGCAACCCGATCTCTTCGCCGGTATGGGTCATCAGGTTGTCCACGTCGTCAGCAGACTCAATCACCGTCCCCATATGGTGGTGATAGGCAATCTGCACCCCCTGCTGCTGAGTGTAGCGGGCAAATTCCGTGAGCTTCTCGCCATACTCCTTCCAGCGTGCCTGCGGGAAGCGCGGGCGCAGATGCACCGGCGTCTGCTGCTCGCCGTGAATGCAGCCGCTCACCTCCGCAAATACCAGCACCTTTGCCCCCAGCTCACGCAGCAGCGTCAGGTGGGACTGCACGGCGGCAATCTCCTCTTCCACGCTGCGCTCCAGCAGGCGGCCGGAGTACCAGCCAGAGACCAGTTGCAGATCGTGGCGCTGCAAAATGGGGCCAAGCAGGCGCGCTTCACGCGGGAATTTGTTGCCCAGTTCGAAACCGGCAAAACCGGCCTCTTTCCCCTCACTCAGACAGGTCTCCAGCGGCGTTTCGGCACCAAGGGAAGGCAGATCGTCGTTAGTCCACGTCAGGGGGTTAATGCCTAATTGCACACTCATTGTCGTCTCCATTATGCGTGTCCGCGCTCGCGCCACCAGGCGATAAGCTGCAGGTAATTGTCCCGGATGCGCGCCACCAGCTGCGCATCGTCGATATCGTGTTTCAGCCATGCGCGGGAAGCTTCGCCAAACAGCGTGCGCCCCACGGCAAATCCTTTCACCAGTTCGTGCCCTGCCGCGGCGTTAAACCCGGCACGCAGCTGCTCGGCCGGCGCATCCAGCCCGAGGATCACCACCCCACGGCAGTGCGGATCCCGACGCTGGATAATCTCGCTCAGTGCCGTCCAGCCATCGGACGTCAGCGGCGGCAATTTCCACCAGTCCGGGTAAATACCCAGGTTGTAGAAGCGGGAGATGGCACGCAGATAAAGTTCATCGCTGCGCGGCATGCTGGCGGGCAATATCACCTCCAGCAGCAGCTCATGCCCGGACTGGCAGCAGGCGTGGTAGACCTCGGCAATTTTCTGCTCCTGCTCCAGGCGCAGGCCGTGGGCATCTTCCGGGTGGAAAAAGACCAGGCACTTCACCACATGCTCCTGCGGCCAGCTGATAAGCTGGGTGCCAATGTTGCCGTGCTCCATCTCCAGCGGACGGGAGCCCGGCAGCTCAATGGGCCGCCCGATCCACCACCCTTCACCGGTAATGGCGTTGAGCGCGTCCTGACCAAACGTACCGTCACACAGCAGGCCCGCTTTGCCTGCCAGCCCGGCACGGCTCGCCGCCTCGCGGCTGGCCTGCAGGATCAGCTGCTTGAGCGCCGGAATACGTTTGAGCGACGCCCCGCACTGCAGCGCCATATCTTCAAGCTGACTGCGGTGATCGAACGCCATTACGCACAATTCCTGCCATTCGCGGCGACGGGTGGTGACCCGGTGCAGATGGTTCAGACGCGGGTCGAGATCCGGGCGTGGAACGAGCGCGGCGCGCGAGAGATAGTCATCCAGCTCAATTTTGCTCGGCATCGCCGGGGCGCAGCCGTGGCGCGAGACCACCAGCGCGCCGCAGGCGTTGGCATAGCGGCACGCCTGCTCCCAGCCCTCGTCGTTCAGGTAGCCGCGCAGCAGGCCAGACATAAAGGCATCGCCCGCGCCGAGGACGTTCAGCACCTCCACGCGCACGCCGGTCACCGTCAGGCCGTCATCCAGACGGGCCGGAATGGCACCGGTATAGACCGAACAGCCAAGCGCGCCGCGTTTGCAGACCAGTGTGGCCTGACTCACGGCACGCACCTGCGCCAGCGCCAGCAGGGTGTCCATGCTGCCGCCCGCAATGTGAAACTCCTCCTCGGTGCCGACAATGACGTCGAAGAGGTGCAGCACCTCCTGAAGTTCACGGGTGACCTGATCGGCCGCGATAAAGCGCGTTTCGCCGTCGCCTAAGGAGGTCAGCCCCCACAGCACCGGGCGGTAATCAATGTCCAGCACCGTGCGCACGCCGTGACGACGGGCGTAGCCCAGCGCCGTCAGCACCGCCTCGCGGGTCTGCGGATGAGAAAGGTGAGTCCCGGTGATGGCAAGACACCGTGCGGAAGCGATGTAGTTTTCGTCCACATCGCTGGCCGTAATGGCCATATCCGCGCAGTTATCGCGATAAAAAATCAGAGGAAAGGTGTCCCGGTCTTTAATGCCGAGTAGCACCAGCGCCGTGAGGCGTGTTTTATCGGTGATCAGATGGCTGGTATCACAGCCCACCTGATTTAGCTCTTCGCGCAGGAATCGGCCCATATGCTCGTCGCCCACGCGCGCCAGCATCGACGAACGCAACCCCTGCCGCGCCGTGCCGTACGCCACGTTGCCGGACGAGCCACCGAGATATTTGGCAAAGCTCGACACATCCTCCAGCCGCGCACCAATCTGCTGACTGTAGAGGTCTACCGCCACGCGGCCCATGCATATCACATCAAACTGCTTTTCCACGTTGATACCTCTTCAGACAATGTCATTCACGTTCAGCCAGCGGCCTTGCTGGTGTGAGAGTGCGATGGCGTCCAGCACGCGCGAGACTTTCCAGCCCTCTTCAAAGTCCGGCCACATCGGTGCGTCGGCGGCAATGCCATCCACCAGGTCACGCACTTCCACCGTTTTTTGATCGTTAAAGCCAATACCGTGGCCTGCGCCCATACAGAACGCGCCGTAGTCCGGGTGTGCCGGGCCAACCAGCAGCGTGCGGAATCCCTGACGGTTGACCGGATCGTCATGCAGATAGAGCTTCAGCTCGGCCATGCGCTCCTGAGTGAAGCTGATGGCGCCTTTCGTTCCGGTGATCACATATGACAACCCCATCTTGCGGCCGCAGGCGACGCGGGAGGTTTCAATCACACCCTGCGCCCCGCCCGCGAAACGTACCATCGCGTGGGCCTGATCCTCGTTTTCGACGGCAATCATGTCCGACGACCCGGCCTTCGCCGGACGTTCCGGGACCACAATCTTCAGGTCGCCGCAAACCTGCTCAATCTCCCCCACCAGGTACTGCGCCATATTGACGATATGCGCCGCCAGATCGCCCAGCGCCCCCAGCCCGGCAGTCTCTTTGAAGCAGTGCCAGTGAATGGGCGAAAGCGGGTCGGCCATATAGTCTTCGTTGTGGGTGCCGTAGAAGTGGATCACCTCGCCTATTTCGCCGCGGGCGATAATCTCTTTCGCCAGCTGCGCCGTCGGGTTTTTCATGTAGTTGAAGCCCACCAGGGTTTTCACCCCAGCCCGCTTAGCGGCCTCGACCATCTCACGCGCGTCGTGGGCGTTCAGCGCCAGCGGTTTTTCCGAGTAAACGTGCTTGCCGTGGCGGATCGCCTCCAGCGCCATCTCTTTATGCAGATGGTTGGGCGAGCAAATATCCACTACATCAATGGCCGGGTCGGCCACCAGCGCCCGCCAGTCTCCCGTTGAACGGTTAAAGCCAAACGCCTGCGCGCGCTCTGCCGCCAGCGTCGGGTTTACCTCGGCCACCATCTCACGCACCAGCTTGCCGCGCAGGTTGAACACCGTCGGGGCCTGGGCATAGGCGATGGCATGCGCCTTGCCGATATACCCGGTGCCAATTAATCCAATACGAACCTCTTTCATCGTGATCCTCACAGTGCGCCGCGACGGCTCTTGGCGTAGGTGTCGAATGACACCGCCAGAACGATAATTAACCCGGTGATAATCTGCTGGTAGTAAGCCGAGACGTTCATCAGCACCAGGCCGTTAATCAGAATGCCCATAATGATGGAGCCGATAATGGTGCCGCCGATGCGTCCGTAGCCGCCCATCAGCGAGGTGCCGCCAATCACCACCGAGGCAATGACGCGCAACTCAAAGGAGATCCCGGCCACCGCCTCGGCGCTCCCCAGTCGCGCGCTGAGAATAAAGCCCGCCAGCCCCGCCAGACAGCCAATCAGCACATAGACGCTGACCAGTACGCGCTTCACGTTCACACCCGCCAGACGCGCCGCCTCCGGGTTGCCACCGATGGCGTAAACGAAGCGCCCCCAGCGGGTTTTGTGCAGCGCCAGATAACCGCCAACGGCGACGATGGCGAAGATCCAGATCGGAATGGAGATACCGAGCAGCTCGCCCCGTCCCCACCAGCGGTAGCCCTGATCGAAACCGGCGATTGGCGCGCCGTCGTTAATCACCAGGGTCAGGCCGCGCCAGATGGTCATCCCCCCGAGGGTGACGATGAACGGCGGCAGACGCAGGCGGGTGACGCCCAGGCCATGCAGAAAACCAATCGCCGTGCCCATCGCCAGACAAATCCCCAGCCCTATCAGCCAGCTCATGCCGCCCCAGGCGTTCGGGTCGACGGTGGTAAAGTTGTCGCCTTTAATCACATACGCCGCGGTCATGGCGCAC
This sequence comes from Enterobacter sp. SECR19-1250, assembly GCF_013391025.1. Classification (NCBI taxonomy): domain Bacteria; kingdom Pseudomonadati; phylum Pseudomonadota; class Gammaproteobacteria; order Enterobacterales; family Enterobacteriaceae; genus Enterobacter; species Enterobacter sp. SECR19-1250. The sequence goes on from NZ_JACASJ010000013.1 coordinate 60,064, forward strand.
ACCGCCAGAATGGAGCCGACGGAGAGGTCGATCCCGGCGGTCAGGATGACGAAGGTCATCCCCACGGCCATGATCCCGTAGATGGAGACTTCGGTCAGGATGTTGAAAATGTTGCGTTCCGAGAAAAAATTGCTGTTCTGCGACTGGAAGAAGATCAGCAGCAGGATCATGAAAATCAGCACCCCAAAGCGCTCGAAGAAGGCGATGGGATCGATGCGTCCGGCGCGTTTGACCGGGGCCTGCGTTTTAGAAATCATCTGCGTCATGAGAAACTCCGTTATGCCGCGTTCAGGGCGTTGTGGTTGATGGCCATCATCGTCATCAGCCGCTCTTCGTTAGCATCATCGCCATGGATCTCGCCGGTGACCCGGCCTTCGCTCAGGGTGATGATCCGGTCGGACACCGCCATCACTTCAGGCAGATCGGAGGAGATCACAATCACCGCCACGCCCTTTTTCGCCATGTCAAACAGCACCTGGTGCACTTCTGATTTGGTCCCCACGTCGATACCACGCGTTGGCTCATCGACAATCAGCACCCGTGGGTTGAGCGCCATGCAGCGCGCGAGGATCACTTTTTGCTGGTTACCGCCGGAGAGCTTGCGCACCTCCTGCGCACTGTTGACCATTTTGATCTGCAGCGCCTGGCGGTAGGACTCAATCAGATCGTCCTCTTTGCGGGTATTGACGAACCAGCGCCAGTGCAGCAGTGACGAAAGGCAGGAGAGCGACAGGTTGTCGCGAATCGACAGCCCCAGAACCGCCCCCTCTTTTTTGCGATCTTCCGGCACCAGCGCCACGCCCTGATCGAGGGCATACAGCGGGTCGCGCGGCTGGTACGGCACGCCGTCCAGCTCAAAGCTGCCAGAGGTAAACGCGTCTGCGCCAAACAGGCAGCGGGCCACTTCGGTGCGTCCTGCCCCCACCAGTCCGGCGATACCCAGCACCTCACCCGCGTGGACATGGAAGCTGATGTCATGCAGGGCAATACCGTGCGGATCCAGCGGCGGCTTTTCGCGGCTCAGCCCCTTCACGGCCAGACGGATGGGTTTATCCTCATGGTGGGTTTCGCTGGCGGGACGGCGGTTAAACGCCACGTCGCGCCCGACCATCAGGCGGATCAGCTGCTCTACGTTCGTTTCTGCCACCGCGCCGGTGCCGGTGAAACGGCCATCCTGGAAAACGGTGAAACGGTCGCAAAGCTGGAAAACTTCATGCAGGCGGTGCGTCACATAGATAATGCTCACCCCGCGGTTTTTAAGCTCCCGCACCACACGGTGCAGGCTTTCTACTTCGCTGTCGCTCAGCGCGGCGGAAGGTTCATCCATGATGATCAGCCTGGCGTTGAGGGTCAGCGCTCTCGCGATCTCGACCATCTGCTGCTGGGCCACGCTCAGGCGGGCAACGGGTGTGGTCGGCGCGACGTTCAGCTGCAGGTAATCGAGAATGACCTGCGCCTCCTGGTTTACCGCTTTTTCATCGACGATCAGGTTCCGCTTGCGCGGCTCGCGCCCAAGGAACATGTTTTCCGCGACGGTCATGTTGGGCAGCAGGTTAAATTCCTGATAGATGGTGATAATGCCCTTGTTCTGTCGTTCCACCGGGGAGTCATCTACCGGCAGCGTTTCGCCGTTGAACCAGATCTCCCCGCGCGTTTGCGGCTGCGCGCCCGCAAGCGCCTTCAGCAGCGTGGATTTTCCCGCCCCGTTTTCCCCCAGCAGGGCGTGGATTTCTCCTGGCCCGACGGTCAACTGGGCATTGCTCAGCGCCCAGACGCCGGAAAAGCTTTTCGCCAGCTCGGTCACTTTCAGTAAGGGTTGCGACATCAGTCTGCTCCTCCTCATGATGAGCCGCCAAAGGCGGCTCGGGACATATTAGTTACCGGCCTCACCGATACGCTCAGCCTGCTGCAGGTTCTCTTTGGTGATAAGCGTTGGCGGGTAGTCCGCGCCGGTGATGGCTTTCTTCTCACGCACGTTGGCCACCAGCTGGCTCATTGCCGTTTGCACCGCAAAGCCCGGGCGCTGATCCGCAGTCACCGCCAGCCAGCCGTCACGCACGCGAGCCAGCGCTTCAGGAACCGCATCAAAGCCGGTTACCAGGATTTCACCGGGCTTCACGCCCTGGCTCTGCAGGGCTTCAATCGCCCCCAGCGCCATATCATCGTTGGCAGAGAGGATCACCTGCGGGCGTTTCGGCAGTGACGGCAGAACGCTTTCTACAATGCGCATCCCTTCAGAACGCATCCAGTTGCCGGTCTGATCGGCGACGATCTTGTATTTATCGCCACCCGCTTTCAGGCTGTCGCGGATCCCTTTGGTGCGTTCGATGTTGGAAGAGGAGCCCGGCTGACCGGTGAGCAGAATGATCTCTGCCCCGTCGGGGAATTTGCTTTTCACGAAGTCGCCAATCGCCTGGCCGCCTTTGTAGTTATTGGCACCAAAGTGCGGCACTTTCTTCTGACTGTCGACGGAGCGGTCAAGGGTGACCACCGGCAGCTTCGCATCCTGAATTTCATCCACCGCGCTGGAGACCGCGTTCACGTCGTTCGGGGAGACGATGAACCCCTGCGCTCCGCGGGTGATGGCGTTTTCCAGGTCAGCCACCTGTTTTGGTGAACTGCCCTGCCCGTCCAGCACCTGCAACTTGACGCCCATCTCTTTTGCGGCTTTCACCGCCGTGCGCTGCATGTGAACTTCAAACGGCATCGCCAGGTTTGGCGTACTGAAAACAATTTGCTCGTTTTCGGCGAGGGCGGCCCCGGACGTCATGGCGATGAGGGCGGCTAAGATCAGCTTTTTCATTATTATGTCTCTCTGTGTAGGGTGGTTGTGTTTAGAGGACGATCTCGCGCTGGCTACGCAGCGACTCCAGCGCTTTATCCGCGAGGTACAGCGCACGTTCACCATCATCGCCGCTGCAGTCAGGCACCGCTTCGCCGCGCAATACCGCAACAAAGTGTTCCCATTCCGCGGCGTAAGCGGATTTGTAGCGCTGCAGGAAGAAGTGTTCCGGCAGCGCGCTGGTGCAGCCCTGTTTGCCGTAGTGCTGCACCTGATTTTCAAGAATATTGCCCGCGCAGAGCAGCCCTTCAGAACCGTGTAGCTCCAGGCGCTGGTCGTAGCCGTAAGAGGAGCGGCGGCTGTTGACGATGGTCGCCATTGCGCCGGAGGCATATTTCAGAACGATAAATGCGGTGTCGATGTCCCCCGCCTCGCCAATCGCCGGATCCACCAGGTTACTGCCCTGGGCATACACTGACACCGGCTCTTCACCCATGATGAAGCGCGCCATATCAAAGTCGTGAATGGTCATATCGCGGAACATGCCGCCAGAGACGCGGACATACTCCGCCGGTGGTGGAGACGGATCGCGGGAGATGATCAGCAGCGATTCCGGTTTGCCGATACGCCCGGCCTGCGCGTCGGTTTTCACGCGGCGGAACTGCGGGTCAAAGCGACGGTTAAAGCCGATGAACAGCGGCACGCCGTACTCTTTGACCACTTTCAGGCAGTCACGCACGCGGGCGAGGTCGAGGTGTACCGGTTTTTCACAGAAGATGGCTTTGCCATGACGGGCGGCCATTTCAATCAGGTCCGCATGGGTATCGGTCGCCGAGGCGATCAGCACGGCATGAACGTCTGGGTCGGTCATCGCCTCAATCAGGCTCTGCTGGCGGGCCTGGTACTGCGTGGCGAGACGGGTGGCAAATTCCTGATTCGGGTCAACCACGGACCAGAGCGTGGTCGCGCTGTGGCTGGCGATGTTAGCTGCATGTACCTGGCCAATTCGGCCAGCGCCCAGTAAAGCAATGTTAAACATAACGGCTCCCGGTGTTGGTGAATGCTGTGAACTAACGACCCTTTAAATAAAACATTTATTTCATTTTTATAAATAGTGAAAATTATGTTTTTGAGTGTGGGTTAACACTTTTGAGATGAATGAGATAAATTTTGTTATCAATCTCACAACATGGGAGGGAGGACATCTTCCCCTCACCCCGGCCCTCTCCCTCAGGGAGAGGGAGGGAAAACCGCACCGAACTATCCCCTCTCCCAGTGGGAGAGGGTTAGGGTGAGGGGAAAAAGAAAAATGAAATGAAAATTTCGTTAAGGCGGAAAATCTTAATACTGACGTGCTTTTTTCACCTGCGCCTGCGTCTGCGCCGCGGCTTCGCGCACGGCAGTAGACGCTGCTACCTGCGCATCGCCGGTTCGCCACCAGGAGGCGTAATCGTGGGTCATGGTCTTCGGCAGCACTTTGATGTCCAGCAGCGTCGGGCCTGGATGGGCGCGGGACGCCTCCAGCGCCGCCAGCAGGCTTTGCTCATCATGTACCCGCCACGCGCGACAGCCGTAGCTTTCCGCGTTTTGCGCGAAATCGACCTTCACCAGCGGCCCGTCAAGCTGCCCGGTCTGCGGGTTACGGTGGCGATTTTCCGTGCCAAAGCTTCCCATTCCATGTCCCATCTGCAGGTTATTAATGCAGCCAAAGCTGGCGTTATCAAACAGCAGAACGGTGATTTTAATGCCCTCCTGCACCGCGGTTTGCAACTCGGAGTGCAACATCATGTAAGAGCCATCCCCCACCATGGCGTAAACCGGTTGCCCGGGTCGGGCAAGCTTCGCGCCAAGCGCCGCCGCAATCTCGTAACCCATGCAGGAGTAACCGTACTCCAGATGATAGGTATCAGGCGTTTTAACCTGCCAGAGGCGCTGTAAATCTCCCGGCAGCGAACCGGCTGCGCCAACCACGATGGCGTTATCTTCAACATGCTGATTAATTAGCCCCAGCACCCGCGTCTGGGTCAGGCGGGTGTTGAGCGTCTCGCCATATTCCGTCAGTTGGGCATCAAGATGGCCCGCCACTTCCGGTGCCTCGTCCGGGCGCCACTGGCGATCCCAGAGACGGCGGCACTCGTCGTGCCAGGCGGCTTTTGCCTGCGCAATCTCCTCTCCCCAGCCGCTGCGATACTCCCTGAGCGAGTGGGTTAAGGCCTGCAGTCCGGTCCGGGCATCGGCAATCAGCGCGGTGGCGTCAAGCTTCAGGGCGTCAAACTCGGCCACGTTCAGCAGCAGAAACTCGACGTCCGGGTGGGAAAAGAGCGCCTTGGAGCCGGTGGTAAAATCGGTAAGACGTGTCCCCACGCCAATCACTAAATCGGCCTGCGGCGCAAGCTGGTTGGCGGCCATTCCGCCCGTCACGCCCACCCCGCCCATATTAAGTGGGTGGTCACTTACCAGCGCCCCTTTTCCGGCCTGGGTTTCGGCAAACGGCAGATGCAGCGTCTCGACAAATTCGCGCAACGCCTCATGCGCGCCGGAGTAGCGTACGCCACCGCCGCACACCACCAGCGGACGGCGTTTACGCGCAATCAACGCCTGCGCCTGCGCCAGACGCTGCGGATCTGGCGGTCGACGCTCGATGTGATGCACGCGACGCGCGAAGAAGCTCAGCGGGTAATCCCAGGCTTCGCCCTGCACGTCCTGCGGCAGGCAAAGGGTTACCGCACCGGTATCTGCGGGGTCAGTGAGCGTTCGCATCGCATTTAACATGGCGCTCATTAACTGCTCCGGGCGATTGATGCGGTCCCAGTAGCGGGAGACCGGGCGGAAGCAGTCGTTGGTGCTGATGCTGAGATCGTGATACTGCTCGATCTGCTGCAACACCGGGTCCGGCTGGCGGCTGGCGTAGATATCCCCCGGCAGCAGCAGCAGCGGAATACGGTTCGCCGTGGCGGTTGCCGCCGCGGTGATCATATTGGCGGCTCCCGGCCCGACGGAGGAGGTCACGGCGAAAATGCGCTGACGGCGATGCTGTTTGGCGAATCCCGTCGCCATGTGGGCGATGCCCTGCTCATTACAGCCCTGCATTACCTGCAGATGGCCCGGATCCTGTTCCAGCGCCTGGCCGATGCCCAGCACGTTGCCATGACCAAAAATGGTCGCCACGCCCTCCACGAAGGGCGTTTCAATGCCATCAATGCTGACGTACTGTTGATTAAGGAACCGGACCAGCGCCTGGGCCATGGTCATACGTTCGGTTTGCATAAAACCTCCTGTCAGCCCAGCGTCGGCATGGAGAACGCAGCGCCTGTCTCCTGCTGCATTTCCGGCCAGCGTGCGGTGACGGTTTTCATTCGGGTGTAGAAACGCACGCCGTCGTTACCGTGAACGTTGAGTGCGCCAAAAATCGAGCGCTTCCAGCCGCCGAAACTGTGGAACGCCATCGGCACCGGGATCGGCACGTTAACCCCCACCATGCCCGCCTGCACCTCTTCGCAGAAGCGGCGCGCGCAGCCGCCGTCGCGGGTGAAAATGGCTGAACCATTACCATATTCATGGCGGTTAATCAGATCCACTGCGCTGGCGTAATCTGCTACGCGCACCACAGAAAGCACCGGGCCGAAAATTTCTTCCTTATAGATCGTCATCTCAGGGGTGACGTTATCGAACAGCGTCGGCCCGACAAAATAGCCCTTCTCGTGACCCTGCACGCTAAAGCTGCGGCCGTCCACGCGCAGATTCGCCCCCTGCGCTTCCCCGCTGTCAATGTAGCCCAGCACCTTGCTGCGGTGCGCGGAGGAGATAAGCGGCCCCATTTCGTTTTCTGGCGTCTGGTCCAGCCCTGGCCCAACGCGCAGCGCGGCAATCTGTTTTTCCAGACGGACGCAGAGGTCATCGGCGGTTTTATCGCCCACCGCCAGTACCACTGAAAGCGCCATACAGCGTTCCCCCGCCGCGCCGTAGGCCGCGCCCATAATGGCGTTGGTTGCCATCTCCATGTCGGCATCCGGCATTAAAATGCAGTGGTTTTTCGCCCCACCCAGCGCCTGACAGCGTTTGCCGTGGGCGGACGCGGTCTGGTAGATATATTCCGCAATCGGCGTAGAGCCAACAAAGCTCACGGCCTGCACGCGCGGGTCGGTCAATAGCACATCAACGGATTCTTTATCCCCCTGCACCACGTTAAACACGCCGTCCGGCAGGCCGGCCTCTTTCAGCAGTTTTGCCAGCGCGAGCGCCAGAGAGGGATCTTTTTCTGACGGTTTCAGCACGAAGGTATTGCCGGTCGCCAGCGCAATCGGGAACATCCACATCGGCACCATCGCCGGGAAGTTAAACGGCGTGATCCCGGCGCAGACGCCGAGCGGCTGCATCAGCGAGTGGCTGTCCACACCGGTGCCCACGTTGGCAGAGTGTTCACCCTTTTGCAGATGCGGAATGCCACAGGCGAACTCCACCACTTCCAGGCCACGGGTCAGCTCGCCTACCGCGTCGGAGAAGACCTTGCCGTGCTCTTCGCTGATAAGACGGGCCAGACGTTCCATATTCTCTTCCAGCAGCGCTTTGAAGCGGAACATCACACGCGCGCGCTTAAGCGGAGAATGACGCGCCCACGCCGGAAACGCCTGCTGCGCGGCGGCAATCGCCTGCTCCGTTTCCTGTGCCGTACTCATCACCACCTGACGGATCTGCTCGCCGGTGGCCGGGTTGAAGATCGCCTGAACGCGCTGGCCTGAACCGGTGACACATTCGCCGTGAATAAAATTCGCTACCGTCTCCATCCTTAACCTCTCGCTGTTGATACGTGACTGTTACCTGAACACTGTGTACTGAACACTATATATGAAACAAATATTCCATTTTAAGTTGAAATAAAATAAATAATGATTATTGTGATCAAGGATGGATTTTTATGTTAACAGCCAACAACACTGACGCAGCGTGCGCTATTAAGGATTTTCAGGCGATGAAATGAGTGAAGTTTCTGTTTCATTTTTGCTGCCAGATGGATGGCCAACATTTAAAAGACGCGGTTTTGCGTTTAGAATCATAAGACTGTATTTGGGGGATAACATGACGACAGCAACCAGCCTGAACGAACTGCAGCAGCAAATCCGCGATCGCTACGATAGCCTTAGCAAGAGGCTGCAGCAGGTCTCCCGCTATGTACTGGATAATACGAACAGTGTGGCGTTTGATACGGTTGCGGTCATTGCCGAGCGTGCCGATGTGCCGCCCTCGACGCTGATCCGTTTTGCCAATGCCTTTGACTTCACCGGCTTCAACGAGATGAAACAGCTGTTTCGTATGAACCTGGTGGAGGAGACCGCCAGCTACAGCGATCGCGCGCGGCTGTTCCGCGAAATGGAGAGCGAAGCCGTGCCGGAAACGCCGCTCGATATCCTGCAGGAGTTTGCCCGCTCGAACGCGCAGGCGCTGCAGCAGCTGGCCGCCCGCGCCGAACCGGAGATGCTGGAGCGCGCCGTACAGCTGCTGGCCGACGCGGACACCATCTACATTGCCGGACTGCGCCGCTCCTTTAGCGTCGCTGCTTATCTCACCTATGCTTTAAGCCACCTGGAGTGCCGCCCGATTCTGCTCGACGGCATGGGCGGCATGCTGCGTGAGCAGATCAGCCGCATTAAGGCGCGCGACATTGTGGTGTCGATCAGCTTCTCCCCATACGCGGAAGAGACGGTGATGGTCAGCGAAACCGCCGCCAGCGTCGGCGCGCGGCAGATTGTGATTACGGACAGCCAGATTAGCCCGCTGGCGACATTTAGCGATCTCTGCTTTGTGGTGAAAGAGGCGCAGGTGGATGCGTTTCGATCTCAGTCGGCAACGCTGTGCCTGGTGCAGTCGCTGGTGGTGGCGCTGGCGTATAGGTTGGGTGAAGGGAAGTAAGGAAATAAAATACCCCCTGCACAGGCAGAGGGTTTTGGTGTTAACTCAGAGGGGGATTATTCCCACTCAATTATTTACGGCATGCATAACTAATTGACTGGTAACAACTTTCGGCAACCTGATTTTCACCGTACCGTTTTATATACCGTCACCGGAAATCAGTACCATGAAAAATGCCATGTCACCGGGTCAGTGAGTCGTACTGCTTTTCACAGACTCGTCCTGCTTCTGCGGCCCGGTCAGCGTACTCTGCCAGTTGTCGGTTTCGCTCGAGAGATTTGCTGAGCACGTCGGCAAGCAAAACTCCGGTGTCTGCGGCTGACGTCCCAGCGCCGACAGTGGCGTTATACTGCCTGAGCTGCTCACGGATGGCAACGAGCTGTTGCTGCAACCTGCCAGCACGAGCGGCAGCATCAAGAGCATCATTACGCGCCTGGTCGATCCTCTGCTGCGCTTCACGTTCATTGGTCGCTTTCTCCTGTTCTTTCAGCAAACGCAATTTTGCGTCGGCCTCTTTCTGATCTGCCTTTGCCTGCGCATACCCGGCATCGTACTGGCGGCTGCCGTGTACATTCCAGGCAACCACTACGCCGATTACCAGAGCAGCAAGCATCACCACGATAAGCAACTGTTTCCAGTACGCTTTGACGAATGCCCAGATCATACCGCCAGCACCTTGCTGGCAGTGATGTACCGCGCGCGACGGTCGTCGATACCGTTCTGGCCGCCATTGATGATCTGCGTGACGCGCACCAGGTCACCGGTGTACTTCATGCAGCCTTTGGTGGCGAAGAACCACGCCGCGCTGCGGGCTGCGTATTCGTCCTGCGCCAGCAATTCGGGCTTCTGAACCAGATCAACCTTAAGGCCGTTGCCACAGTCGCGGTAGTTATTCAGGCCGGTAATCTGGATAAGCCCGCGCCCGCGGTAAAACCAGCCGTCTGTCGGCCCGTTGTTCCCCATGCGTTTGCTGTACACCAGGTTTGCAATGGCACGCTGGCGTTCAATAGGAAGCACTCTTTCATACGATCGGCGGCCCAGCGCGTTAGCCTGACCCTGTGTTAGCCTGCCGTATCGAACAAAATCAGCCAGTCCAGCTATGCTGTAATCCATGCTCTCTACCAATCGACTAAATCCTCGAGACTCATGCCCCGCCTGCGCGATAAACATCGCCTGGTGCAGAGGATGCTCGATGCCAAACTCTTTCATGGCCGCGGTGATGTGCAGATACCAGCGCGTGGCCAGCACGTCACTGATGCCAGCTGCACGCTGGAATTGTTTAATGTCCATGCTGGGACCTCGTTATCTTGAAAATTTGCACCACGTTCCCTTTTGTCTTGATGAGCGCAGCCAGGAACACGGCTTTGATGATGATTTCTGACCAGTCAGCGCTGACGTAGTCCCCGTAGAACGTACGGATAGGAACGCTGGCAGCAACGACGATCAGCAGATAGGCGAGCCACCCGCCCCACCAGCGATGGCGTGACCCGTCACGGCGGAACAGCAGGACTCGGATTGCAATGCCGCCGCATATAGCGGCGTTCAGGATGAGCTCAGGACTGGTCATCGTCTTTTCTCCCCGGAATCAGGTCGCGCGGATTTTCAGAACGGTGATACAGCCAGATGCCAATGCGGACAGCGACGATAGCCGACACGAAAGCCCCGGCAGAAAACACAATGCCCTTCTCAAAAGAGTCCTGTGTAATCGTGGGGATCATGCTGGCAATGCCGATTAGAATGGATGCTGTCGCTTTGTAGAAGAGAAGGCCGCAGAAGAAGCTGAGGAACGCCAGAAGTAACCGTCGCTTTATGGGATACTCCACCGCCGAGGTAACAAAAATTACCGCGCCAGCGAGCGCCCCTAAAGCCACCTCCGGCGGCACACCCGCGACCACAGACATTAGCGCGCTCAGGCTAAGCCCCTGGTTCAGCGTTTCCGTGGTTAACGTGTGCGACATAGTGACCACCGTTTAATGTGCATAAGAACCCCCTTAGTTGGTGAGTTCATCATACACAATAAACCATATGTGGTTTAAAAAACCTCGGACAACTCTTAACGAAATTACCCTAAAGGTGATAAAGTATGGTTTTACATTTTTCTGGATGAGAAAGTGCTTAAGTTATTCGCCAGGTACACATCGATAGGTGTCATTAACACGCTCATTCACTGGG
>NZ_JACASJ010000130.1:0-10839 GCF_013391025.1 Enterobacter sp. SECR19-1250
TTGACATATCAGGGACTATTCCATTTCATCGTCCAACAAAATGGGTGCAGTACAGACCGGCGTTAGCCTGTGGGCTAATGGGCGATGAACGATGAAATCGGGTCAATCGATAAACCGTTTACGCACCCGCTCCAGCGGCGCAATCAGCAGATTGATAAGCGGTTTGCGATCGATAACGATATCGGCGTTCACCGTCATCCCGCCCATCAGCAGACGCTTTTTGTTGTCCGGATCGGTAAACCAGGAAGGCACCCGCACCTTGGCAAGATAGTAGTTCTGCCCCTCCTGCAGCGGGATAAGCGCCGAATGCGCATCAATATTCACCTCGTAAAAATCAGACAGGGTGGCCTCCACCGAGCCATATTTATCCACCGGCCAGGAGTCAAAGCGCAGCTTCACCTTATCCCCTTTCGCCACCCGACCCACGCCCGTAGCTGGCACATAGAGGTACCCCTCCATCGACGCGGCGGTGTTTTTACGGATCACCACCACCACCTCGCTGTTTTGCGTAATGGCCCGGCCCGGCGGGAAGTTGATCGCTACCACGTAGCCATCGGCAGGGGCCAGCATGGCCATCGTAGAGCTGCCCCGGCTGGAGAGGTTGCGGTCAATTTCGCTGATCCGGTTTTTCACGTACAGCAGCTCCTGGCTCAGGGAGTCGATTTGCGACTGAGTGCTGTCGGTCAGGCTGGTTTTGCGCGCCTCCAGATCGAGGATACTGCTCTCCTCCAGCGTCAGGTTAAGCTGCGCGTTGAGCACGTCATTGTGGCTTTTATCCAGATCGACCTTCGACACATAGCCTTTCCCTGATATCGCTTTCCACGCCTCATAGGTATCGGTGCTGTTTTTGAGCAACGCACGCAGCTTTTTCACTTTGTCGCGGGATACCACAATCTGCCGGTCGGCAATATCCAGCTGCTGCGCCAGGTTTTTCCGGTACGTAGCGATAGAATCTTCAATGGTCTGCACGCGCTGCTCGCTGCGCTTTTTCTCCGCCTCCATCTGCTGGCGATCGAACTGCACCACCGAGCCCTGCTTGCCGCCGTAGTCCTGCGACACGGTAAAAAGCGGGTCATTCTCTTTCACGTACTGGCCTGGACGTACGGCAAAATCCACGATGGTGCCGGACTCTCTGGCACGCACTTCCACATCCCCCTGGGCCGGGATCAGCACCCCGCGCGCCAGCGTGGTTTCCGAAAAGTTAAAGACGATCGAAAAGACCAGCAGACAGAGAAAAAAGGAGATAAACAGCGTTAACACGCCTTTCAGCCGCGGGGCGTTGATCTCGTAGCTCTTTGAAAAATGGTGCGGGATCAGCGCCCGACGTTGTCGGTTTCGGTTTCTTAATTTCACGACATGTCATCCATGATAAATCACTGAAAGATCGTCCCATGCACTCCAGAGCGTGGGGGTTTTACGCAACGCGTTCAGCGTGGCGGTGGCGGCCTGACGGTACTCCGCAGGGGCATAGGTCTGGCTCTCCAGCGCAAATTCCGCCGAGTGCAGCGAACAGCCGGGCAGCAGCGTACGAATCACGTATCCGTAGCGCGTTAAAAAGCGCGTCGACACGTCCGTTAACCACGCTTTCTGGTCGCCCGCCTGGGTCATGAACAGCGCCGCATCCGGGAGGCGCTCATCCACCAGCAGCACGGTCACCAGCCGGTGCGGGGTAAAAAACGCCCCTGCCCGCCGCTCCTCGTGTGCCGCCATCAGCTTGTGCAGCGCGGGAAGGCGGGTAACAAACTGAAAGCGCACGTCGTCTGGCGCGGTGGCGAGCAGCGCATCCGCGATCAGGCCAAATCCGGCCCAGCGCATGCCCAGCAGCAGAGTGCGGGGCTGAGAATAGAAATCCTGCTCGCGGGTAAATGCCGCCACCCGGGCGTGGAGATCGAAACGCACGTTGCGCCGCCACAGCGCGGGCGGGAAGATCTGCTCGACAAAATGAAAGCCGCTCATCTCCAGGGCGTTCTGGCGCAGAAAATCGGGCGGGACGTCAGCCTCCGGGCAGCGCATAAACTGGCTGTAGTTTTGCGTGATCCGGCTTGCGAGCAGCGTACGTCCGGCCTGCCGGGCGCAAAGTCGGGCGTAGAGACGGGGCAGAAACATCATTGCTCACTCTCCCGCAGCGTGCCGTTTTCCATGGTGTAGAGCCGTCCGTGACAGCCCACCACCTCCGGCGAGTGGGTGACAAACACCAGGCCAATCCCCAGACCACGCAGGTTCGCCAGCACCTTCTGCGCCGTGGTTTTATCGAGGTTTGCCGTCACTTCATCGCACAGCAGCAGCTTCGGCTGGCTGTACAGGGCGCGCGCCAGCACCAGACGCTGCATCTCGCCGGCGGAGAAAAAGGTGTTTCCCGGCAGCAGCTCCGTTTCGTATCCGTGCGGCAGACGCGCAACCACGTGGTCAATCTCCGCCAGCCGGCAGGCAGCAATCACCCGCTCCTTGTCCGGCGCGCTATCAAAGCAGGAGAGGTTATCCAGAATAGAGCCGGTAAAGAGAATATCGTCCGCATGCACAATGCGAATATGCTGGCGCAAAGAGGAGAGATCGCACTCGGTGATCGGGATCGCATTGATCCGCAAGCTGCCCGATGTGGAGAGCAACATCCCAGAGATCAGACGCAGCAGCGTGGTTTTCCCGGAGCCGCTCTGGCCGACAATCACCGCCTCTTCGCCCTGCTTCAGCGTCATGTTGATGTGCTGCAGGGTCGCCTCACGTCCCGGATAAGCAAAAGAGACATCCTCAAAGGCCAGACTGACGGGTGAAGTCACAATCTTCCGGCCAAACTGGCTGGCTTCAGAGGGGGCAAACAGCAGGTCGCCCACGCGATCCAGCGGCCCTTTCAGCGCATTTTTGTCCAGCAGCTTTTGCGCCACCTGTACCATCGCGTCGGAGAAATAGCGTTTGTAGCTGATGTAGGCGTAGAGCATCCCGATACTCATCTGCCCTTCCAGGATAAGCCACGCGCCGAAGCAGACCACCAGCAGCTGCTCGGCGTTGATCACCAGCAGCGAGGCAACATCAAAGCGGGCCAGCAGGCGCTCTTTGCGCATCAGCCCGGCTATGTGCTCACGCTGGGATTTATCCATCACCGCGTCCCGGGCCTGCTCCATGTTGTTAGCCTTCAGGGTGATGATCCCCTTCTGCGTCTCCACCAGCAGCGATTCATACTTTGCGGTGCGCTCGATGGAGTCGTCCACCGCGCGCTGGTAAGGGCCGATCAGCGAAAAGCGGATCAGGAAGAACACCCCCATCAGCAGCATCGTCAGCACGGCGATTTTCACGTTATACAGCAGCATAAACAGCAGGCTGGTGAAGGCGATCAAGCTGGAAAAGAGGATCTGCACATAGCCATTGCTGATGAACTCCGCACAGGCATGCAGCGATTTTTCAATCGCCAGCACAATGCCCGGCGGACGGCTGCGGAACCAGCCGGTCTGGGTACGCAGCATATAGCGGCGAACCGACTGGCTGAGGTCGTCATAGGCGATGTTACGCATCAGGATCTCAAGCAGTTGCTTGAGGAACTTACCTATGACTTCAAAAATAAAGACGATAGCGAAAATGGCGGTGAGTAAGATCACCAGATCGTTGTCGTTGCGCGAGATGGCCTCATCCATGATCAGCTGCACGTAAGTGGGGCTGGCCAGCATGGTGATGAGGGTAAAAATCGAGAGCACAAACAGCAGCACCTGCCGCTGAAATAAGCTCGGGGATTTATTGGCCAGCCGCCCCAGCGTGAGCGTCTCGTCAGGGGATTTTTTGTCGAAACGCGGCGTCGGCTTCAGCTCCAGCACGTAGCCGGAAAAGAGTTTTTGCGCCTCCTTGAGGCTGTAGCGACGCACGCCGCTGGCCGGGTCGTGGACCGTTACGCTGCGCCCGTCAACCTTCACGATCACCACGAAATGATTGCCGCGCCAGAAGGCGATGAGCGGCAGTTCGGCACTTTCAATTTCAGTGATTTCGCCCTTGAGCACCCGGCCCGTCATATTTTTATCGCTGGCGAGGGTCATGAGTTCCGCCATCGAGGTGCCCGCGTCGGCAGAGACGGTAAGCTCCCTGCGCAGCTGGCTGACGGAGACGTGGTGTTCATAGTGCCCCAGCACCATCGCCAGGCAGGCCAGCCCACATTCGGTATATTCATGCTGGCGAATAACGGGTGTCTTACCCTTTTTTTTATACTGAAAAAGCGAAAACATAATTATCCGTGGCTGAAATAAAAAAATGGCCCGGCAAAGCGGGCCATAAGCATAGGTCGATAACTTATGCGCTGAAGAAGCCGCCGATGAAGCCGCCCACCAGGCCAAACACACCACCGATGGTGCCGCCCAGCGCGCCTAACATCTGGCTGCCTGCGTTATAGCCTGCGCTCGCACCCTGAAGGGCAGCAGCAAACGGATCCCAGCCACCGATGATGGCCTGTGCTTTTTTGAAATCGATAACTTGCATGATTGTCTTCCTGTTCGTTGAATTAGTTGTAGCTGCCAACCAGCGCACCCAGGAAGCCCATTGCGCCACCCAGAATTCCGCCAACCACGCCGCCTACCATGCCCATGATGCTTGCACCGGTGTCATAACCCAGCTGTGCACCTTTAACGAGGCCAGCGAATGGGTTTAATGCACCACCGATAATATCTTTCGCTTCTACGAATGAAATCGCTTTCATTTTATTCTCCTGTAGTTGTAAATCTTCAGCTTGCGCCAAAGGATAATTTCCTTTTATGAAGGAAAGCGGTTGTTACGGGCAGCGCGTAAGCGGGATGATTTTATTTCCATAAATAATCATCCGCCTTGCGGGCTGCGCGTAATTATCTATTTCCAGCCGTTGACCCGGTGGAAGATATTTTGAGTCATTATATTGTGAGCTACATCCCTGAGAAGAGACATATTTAAACCAGGTATTCCCGGTATTACTCACCACCCCGTTACTAAACGTATAATCAAAATGCCTTGTCCATGGTCGGACAATTAAAATAGCCTCAAGCGAAACCACCACATCCGACTGAATGCGTTGGCCTTTGCTCATCACAACCCGCGCCTGAAGCGGCGTCTCGGTGAATTTAACGCGATAATAGCGTTCTTTGCTGTCGTGCGGGCCGGTATAATAAAACTTAAATCCGGCCCGCTCGCCGCTCTCCAGAGTTAACTGTTTTGGCGAGAACATCACCTCGCCATCTTTTATTTCAGTCTCTTTCCCGTGTTCTTTTGGGACATCAACCTGAATAAGCGAAACAGTATAATTCTGTCGTACGCTGGTATCGTTTTTTATTGGCTGAAAAACAACTTCTTTTTCAGGTAGAAAATCAATATTTAGATTTTCAATAATTAAAGCATTTGCGCTTGCGGAAATGAAGCAATTTATTGCGAAAATAGCCAGGAATTTTCCAGTCATACACGTTTAATTCCAGGATGCACTGACATCAATTCGACCCTGAGCCGTCACTTCACCAAACCATGTATTACCGTCATAGGTGGTTTTCGATACCGGGTTATTCATCACAAACTGCAATACCAGCGGGGTTTTCCACAGCCACATGTCCGTCACGCCTGAGCTTATCTTGTCCCACTCTTCCGCATGGGTGGCGGGTGCGGGAATGGACAGCGCCTCGCCTTTGCAGTTATGCGCCTTCAGCGTTTGGCTTTTGCCCAGCAACACGTTACCGGGGACAGGCACCGTGAAGCCGTTACCGCTAAAGGCACAGTAGTCCACGCCGTTCAGACTCTGCGTCGGCCCGGTGACCTTCACCGTGACCGCAATCGCGGCATCTTTTTGCGCGCCGCTGTAGGTAATGGTGTAGGGGATCTCTATCGGCCCCTCGCCAATCGTGCCTTTCCCGGAACCGCCCAGGCCGTTAGGGTCGAGCGTGTAATCCGGGTTATCCGGCACGATCGCAAGGCCTGGCTGGATAGGGTCAATCACCAGCCCGCCCCCCGGCTGGAAGCAGAAATCCGCCGCCAGCGAGCTGTTACCCGGCGTCAGGCACAGGCTGACGATATTGCCGATGTTGTTGCCATCCCCCGCCTGCGCCACGCTCAAAATCAGCGCCTTCGGGAGGAAGATTTTCAGGTACGCCTTGCCGCCGTTTTTTTGCGGCGCCGCGAGGAAGGTATTCGCCAGCACGCGAGTGTCGCTCAGGATGCCGCCGGAGATGCTGTACCAGTTGCTCTCATCGAAGGTGATTTCCGCCGCCAGCCCCGTCCCCCCGTTCATGTGCGATTGCAGCACGCCGTTCACGCGGGACGAGGTCAGCGCCAGCCCCGGGTTGTAGCCGGTGATATCTTCCCCGACAAAGGTGTATTCCAGCAGTTCGCAAAGCACACCCGACACCGTATTGCGGGTGTATTTAGTACACGTCGCCCCGGTTGAACCATCCACAATGGTCACCTCGCCGCTGATCGGGTCAATGCCCAGATCCAGCGCCCGCGAGTTGGTCATGGTCAATGTGCCGACCTTATGCAGCGTGTTGGTGGTGGTGACCTTGCCGATAGAGGAGATCTGCGGCGTGGAGGTAATCGTCACCTCGTTGCCAGATGCAGCATTGAGCAGATAATCAAAGAACGGATCCCCCAGCACCCAGCGGCCATAAGCGGTGCCCGGCTCAATGACCGGCGGTTTCACCACCATGGACGTGTCGGAATAGCTGGTCGTCGCGGTATAGCCCGTGGTACCACAGCTTGACGAACACGCGGTGCCCTTAAAGAACGGCGAGGCGCTGGAGCCTGTGACGCTGAAGTTGATGGTCAGCGGGCTGCCTGCCGGGCCGTTAAAACTGTTGTCCGGAATATAGGTGGCAATCCCGTTGTTGGTTTTCGCACTCAGGGTGGGCCACTCCCGCGAGCCGTGTAAAAACGCGGTGGAGGTGCTGTTCAGACTGAACAGCGCCGCCGTGTTGCCCGTCCCGTTGTTGTCCGGATTGTTGATCGCGAAATAGGGCATCTGCTGCGCCTGCGCCGCCGCGCTTATCAGCAGCAGATTAAGAGCGAATATCTTTTTCATCGTCACGTTCCCGTGTTCCTTTTGCTTCCTGCCAGACGAAATCGCCTTTATCGCAGGAGATGTCCCCAAGCCACAGCGCGCCACGGTTGGATGCAATATCCAGACGCACCTCGCAGACGCTGTCGTCCGGCGTGGCAATGCTGAGCACCGGATTGTTCTTGTCCACGTCAATCACGAAGCGACCGTCGTTTTCGGTGCGGGTCAGACCCACGTGGTTTTTGATTTGCGTGGCGCTCACCGGATTACCGTTGGCATCAACAAGGCGGCCAAACAGGGTGACGATTTTTTTCACCTGCGGCTTCATCACCACCGTGTTCCCCGGGTAAACCGTGATATGACGACGAGCGTTTGCGCCAATGTCATAGCTTTCGGTGCCGGTTTCACTGTTCATGACCTCCAGGTCATAGGCCTGATAGGCCGGTAACGACAGCCAGGTTTTATCGCCCTTGATGCGCTCCGTGCGGCCGTTGAGCTTCAGCGTGAGCGACTCGTCGGACTTAAGCCCGGTACTGACGATCACCCCTGCGCTGTGGGTGCCTTTACCGGCCGCAACCGCCTCTTTCGACCAGCCCACGCTGCCGTCGCTGGTCAGCGTGGAGTTCCAGCCTTTGCTGGTGCCGCTCTGCACGCTCAGAATGTTGCTGTTCCACGGCGTGTCGAAGCTCACGCTGCCCCCGCCGCTCACGGTGCGATCCTGGTTGCTGCTGAAAGCTCGTGAAACGTTGGCGGTAACCGACTTCAGGTAATCTCCTTCGAACTGGCGGCTGGCGCTGACGTTAAGCGCCGTGCCGGTATCGCGGTTATGGGAAACGCCCACCGAGACGGTGTTACCCAGCGGGATCGAGAAATCGAGCATCACGTAGCGGTCTTTCTCTTCGTAATAGCCTTCGTATTTATTGCGCGACATCCCCACCCGCAGGCGCGCCGTACCATAACGACCGGCATACAGCCCCTGGGAGTAGTCAACCTGATAGCGTTTATAGCGGTATACGTCGTCTTCCTGTCGCATCAGGCTCAGGTTGCCGGCGGACGGCAGGCCAAACGACGGCAGGCTGAACGATGCCCCCCACGTGTTGCCTTTGTTTTCATAGATATCAAGGAACTTGCCGCTGGAGAGCTGCTCATGCGAGTACCAGACCGAACCGATATTCCACGGCAGGCTGACGTTAGCCCCGTAGTTGGCGCGGTACGTTCCGTCAGAGGCGGCCATCGTCTGGGTATTCACCGAGAAGTACCCGGTCAGGTTCAGGGAGGCCCACAGTTCACTGACCACGTGTTCGCGCATCATATAGCCGGAGGCGTTCCAGTCGACCATCCCGCTGCGCTTGCTGAAGGAGGCGCCGACCAGCGACATGGTGTCTTTATGTTTGGTGTCGTAATCGTAGTAGTAGCTGTTGTCCTGCTCGTTTTTCCGTTTGGCGTACTTCTTATAGTTGACGACGGATTTGTCGCGGCTATAAATCCCGCCCCACGTCTGCCAGCGCAGCGATTCCGACACGTTGTTAGTGAAAGGTTTGTTCACGGTGTACATGCTCCGTGACACGGTGCGGCTGCCGCTGACCACCTCGACTTCCACGCTGTAAATCCCGTAGGGCAGCGCGCTGGTGTCGATTTCGTGGTTACCCACGTCAAAGCGCTGAATACCAATAAGCTGGCCGTCACGACGAATGCGGGCTTCTCCGGCGGTCGGGAAATAGACCACGATCGGTGTCAGGGAGAGGGTATTGTCCCGCTTACGCGAGTTGGCCTGGTTCCCCACGGAGACGCCGTACACCTCTCCGCCGGAGATCCCGCTGACGCTGGCGAGAGACTGCATCGCCCAGCCGTTCAACATCCCGGCGGCGTAGCGCATGCCCTGATAGTCACGTTCCCACATCACCGCGTTCATCTGGGTGTCGCTGCTGTTCTCGTTAACGTAGCCCGAGCCATCGACCAGCAGGTGATCGACCCCCATCGAGACCCAGCTTTTGGCGTTGAGATAGCCGGATGACCAGCTGTCGCTGTAGCCGCTCTCGGTGTGATACGCCCCCAGGTTATAGGAGAGCGTGCCGCTCAGATCGTCTGATTCAGGGGCATCGATATCCACCTCACGCGGACGAATATTGACCCCGTAGTCACGTTGGGAGAGGTTCAGCAGCAGGCGCATTTTTTTCTGATCCAACTCGAACGCCGACCCGGCGCTCACCGGAATACGCATATGGTCGTCAAACTGCTTGCCGTTGATGCTTTGCAGCAGCGTCCGCATCTCTTTTGACAGGCGAATACCGTTGTCTGACTCCTGGACCTGGACATCGCGCAGCCCGAGCTGTCGGTCTTCTGCGTAGATCGTTACGTCGCCAATACGGACATACTCGCTCACGTCACCGGTGCTGCCCGCCTGTTGCGCTGCACCCGGGCGGGTATTGACCAGATAAACGGGGATTTTGATCCCCTGCTCCAGCAGGGCATAGAGCGAGTCGGGAAAACGGTAATTAGCGATAACCACGGAGCTGGAGGCCGCATGCGCATACGCGGGCAAGAGGCCGGATGTGCACGCCATCATCACCGGCAACACTAATTTATTTTTCACCATGCATCCTTACTTAACAGGAATGAACTGTTTCAGGTCCCAAATTCCGAGATGAAAATGGCTGTCCGTTACGTTGATATCGTCGATCGCGCGGGAAGTGCCCGGCATCAGGTAAAAGTTTTTGACGCACGGCGTGGTCGGCGATTCCGGGTTGGGTTTCAGGCAAGTTCCGCTCGCGTTCACGCGAAACGCGGTATTGCCCTTATTGGTGATCTTCCCGGCCACGTAGACGAAATCGACGTTCTTCTTCCGGGGCTGGACCACCAGAATGGTGCTCACCACGGCGCGGGTCATCCCTTTGCCATTCTTTTGCGTGCCGTTGTCGAGATCTTCGCTGACCCCTTCATCAATGAAGGTAATGCGGTAATAGCGCTCCCGATCGTCGGCCTTACCGTGATAGTAAAATTTGACGATATTGCTGGTTCCGGCGGGCATGACCATGCGCGTGGGCGTCAGCAGCAGCTCGTCGGTTTGCTCTGGATTAATCACCACGCCTTCATCCATCGGGCTGCTGATACGCTGGGCGCTGATGGAAATAATGCGCACGCTGTCCGCTTCGTTTTTTAATTCCTTGGCGGTGGAATCCGCATCGGCAGGAATAATGGTGGTGACTTTGCCAACATTAATCGCCAGCGCGGAGGAGGAAATAAATAATAAAGAGAAGAAGATGGGTTTGAGGCTAAACATGATATTTCCCTAAACAGGGGCTTACGCCCCTGTAACTGTCAGCTCTTAGCCCCAGGTTGCGCGGAACGCAACGGAGACAGTACCTTCCCACAGGCTGTTGGTCAGGTCTTTGAACTCTTTCGCCGCACCGGTGCTGTCCTGTGCAGAATCGACGTAGAACACAAACTTGTCCTGGCCGGTCACTTCGGTGTTTGCCGTCGCGCCTGCGCTGGTGGTCAGGTTCCACAGGCCAGAAGAGACGCCGGTGTTGTTTGAAGAGTCAACCAGGGTAGTCCATGCCGTTGACTTCGTACCCACTGTGCCACCGATGGAGCCCAGATCGGTCCCGCCAAAGCGCGCGCCCACTTTCAGTTTGGTTGCTTCGCCGCCAACGCTGAACAGGGTGTTGTCAGAGTCATCAACGATAGCTTCCAGTTTGAAGCTGGTTGCAGAAGAGTGATCGCCACGAATAGCCACATCAAACAGACCGGTGTCGGTGTTAAAGGCTTTCGTGTTTGCGCTATAAACGAAATTCAGTGCGCGTGTTGGGGGACTTTGTTGAATAAATCGAACTTTTGCTGAGTTGAAGGATCAGATCACGCAT
>NZ_JACASJ010000131.1:0-10789 GCF_013391025.1 Enterobacter sp. SECR19-1250
CGCACGCCGGGATCTGTGCGGGGGGTATCCGGTAACGGGTATCCCTACCGCGACAATATGAGTTAACCATTATGCAGTTGATCTCTCCTTTGGGGCCTGATGCCACGTTATTGCTTCCGTTGTTTATGGAGCGGGTGCCCTGTGGCTTCCCCAGCCCTGCTCAGGATTATGTCGAGGATAGCCTTGATCTGAACAAGCTGGTGATCAAACACCCCAGCGCGACCTATTTTGTCAGGGTGAGCGGTGATTCGATGATCGGCGCAGGCATCAGCCATGGTGACCTGCTGGTGGTTGACCGTTCGTTAAACGCCGTTCATGGCGATATTGTGATTGCGGCGGTCGCGGGCGAATTTACCGTGAAGGAGCTGCAAACGCATCCGCGTCTTCAGCTCATCCCCCATAATCCTGACTACGCACCGGTCGTTTTTGCCGCAGAAGACGAGCTGGAGATCTTCGGCGTTGTGACGTTTACCCTGAAAGCTAACCGCCATGTTCGCGCTCGTTGACGTAAACAGTTTTTACACCTCCTGCGAGACGGCGTTTCGGCCCGACCTTAAGGGGAAACCCGTGGTGGTCGTTTCAAACAACGACGGCTGTATCATTTCACGTTCAGCAGAAGCAAAAGCATTGGGGATCGGCATGGCCGGTCCCTACTTCAAGCTGAAGGATGAGCTGAGACGCCAGAAGGTACACGTCTTTAGCTCCAATTATGCGCTGTATGCGGATATGAGCCGCCGGGTGATGACCATTCTCGAAGAGATGGCCCCGAGAGTGGAGATCTACTCGATTGATGAAGCCTTTCTGGATCTGACGGGCGTCAGCCAGTGTATGTCTCTGGAGGCGTTCGGTCAGGCTATCCGCCAGCGCCTGTACAAAGAGACCGGCCTGCTGGTCGGGGTCGGTATCGCGCCCACCAAAACCTTAGCCAAGCTGGCTAACCATGCCGCCAAAACCTGGAAGAAAACCAACGGTGTGGTGGATTTATCGAATATCGATCGTCAGCGTAAACTGCTGTCACTGGTACCGGTCAGCGAAGTGTGGGGCGTCGGGCGCAGGATCAGCAAAAAACTGAATCTGATGGGGATCGAGACTGCCCTGCATCTGGCGGAATGTTCAAGCTGGGTGATCCGTAAACACTTTAATGTCGTGCTGGAAAGAACCGCCCGCGAGTTACGCGGTGAACCGTGTCTGGCGCTGGAAGAGTTTTCGCCAACAAAGCAACAAATCATCTGCAGCCGCTCCTTCGGCAGCCGTATCACCCGGTATGACGATATGCACCAGGCGATCTGCGCCTATGCCGAACGCGCCGCCGAGAAGCTGCGCGAAGAGAAACAGTTTTGCTGCTATATCAGCGTCTTTATTCGCACCAGCCCGCATGCAGAGGACGAGGTTTTTTATGGTAACCAGGCCTCCGGCAAGCTGACGATCCCCACCAACGATACGCGGGATATTATCAGGGTAGCTATCGAGTCATTAAACCGAATCTGGAAAGAGGGGCATCGCTATATGAAAGCAGGCGTCATGCTCAGTGACTTTTTCAGTCAGGGCGTGGCGCAACTTAGCCTGTTTGATGAACACCCACCGCGGCCAGACAGTACAGCCCTGATGCAGGTTATCGACCGCCTTAACCGTTCAGGCCGGGGGTCTGTGTGGTTTGCGGGCCAGGGGGCGGTGAAATCCTGGGCGATGAAGCGGGATATGCTGTCGCCCTGCTACACCACGCGCTATTCCGATCTGCCGATCGTTAAATAACAAAGCCCGGATCCCTCCGGGCTCTGTTTATACGTGATTACACCAGCGCATTCAGCGTAGCCAGCGCGTCAGGCGGTAACACCAGCTCCCCTGCCGCGAGGTTTTGCCGCAGATGCGCCACGGAAGAGGTTCCCGGGATCAGCAGAATGTTCGGAGAACGCTGCAGCAGCCAGGCCAGCGCAACCTGCATCGGTGTCGCCCCCAGGTCGTCCGCCACCGCCTGCAGCCCGGAAGATTGCAGCGGCGTAAAACCGCCCAGCGGGAAGAACGGCACATAAGCAATCCCCTGCTGCGCAAGCGAATCCACCAGCGCATCGTCACTACGGTTCACGATGTTGTACATGTTTTGCACACACACCACGGGCACCATCTTCTGCGCCTCGGCAACCTGCGTGGTGGTGACATTGCTCAGACCAATATGTCGCACCAGCCCTTGCTGCTGTAGCTCTGCCAGGGTGGACAGCGGTTCAGCGATCGAGCCTTCCGCCGGTCCGTGTGCGCTAAACATAATCCGCAGGTTCACCACGTCCAGCACATCCAGCTGCAGATTGCGCAGGTTGTCGTGTACCGCCTGGGTCAGCTCCTGGGCGGAAAAGGCCGGCAGCCAGGCGCCTTTATCATCGCGTCGCGCACCGATTTTGGTGACGAGGGTAAGATCGTCCCGGTACGGATGCAGCGCCTCGCGGATCAGCTGGTTAGTCACATGCGGACCATAAAAATCGCTGGTATCGATATGATTCACGCCCGCCGCCACGGCTTCCCGGAGCACTTCCAGCGCGGCATTTTTGTCCTTCGGTGGCCCAAAAACGCCCGGCCCGGCCAGCTGCATTGCGCCGTAACCCAGCCGTTTAACCGTGCGTGTGCCCAGCGCGTATGTCCCGCTTTTATCGATGCTGCTCATGTTCACCTTCCTCATAAAAAAGATCCGGATTTACAACAGGTTCCCGACCAGAACCCATAGTTAAGCGCGAGTTAAATTAAAGTTTAAATTTTAGACGACGATAGTATTTGTGTACCCCTGCACTTTCTTACGGACGACCGCTATGCTGAAAAATCTGCACGTGATTACCGGTATTATCTTTGCTCTCACCATATTCTGCCTGCTACAAGTTGTCACGGGAGGGTTGTTCTACTCTGCCGTCAGCAACGATCGCCATAACTTCCAGAACTCCGGGGTGCTTAATGCCCAGCAGGAGAGCCTGAGTGACAGCGTTAACACCCTCATCAAAACGCGCGTTACCGTGACGCGCGTGGCCATCCGCTATCTGAAAAATCAGCGCGATCCGGCGTCCCTTGAGGCGATCAACAAACTGCTTGGCACCGCGGGTAACTCTCTGGCTAAAGCAGAAGCCTATAACAAACAGTGGCAGGCCCTGCCGCAGGTTAACGGCCAGAGTGCGGCGCTAACCGACGAGATGCTGAAATCCTGGAACCAGATGCACGAAGTGATGCGTCTGTCGATTGAGTATCTGCGTGCCGACAACTATCAGGCCTATGGCGATCTGGATGCGCAGCAGGCACAGGACGATATGGAAGGGGTCTATAACCGCTGGCGCGCCGAAAACAACACGCTGCTGAAAGCCGCGGCCGAAGAGAACCAGAGCAGCTTTACCCAGATGCAATGGACGCTGGCGGCTATATTCCTGGCCGTTATCGCCGTGCTGGTGGTGATCTGGCAGGGTTTACAGCACCTGCTGTTAAAACCGCTGCAAACCATTATGAACCATATTCGTACCATTGCGGCGGGCGACCTGACGCAGGATATTACCCTCTCTGGCCGCAATGAGATGGGCCAGCTGGCGGCCGGTCTGCATGAGATGCAGCAATCTCTGGTCACCACGGTCAGCGCCGTACGCGGCAGTACCGACTCCATCTACACCGGCGCAGGCGAAATTGCCGCCGGGAGCAACGATCTTTCCGCCCGTACGGAAGAACAGGCCGCCTCGCTGGAAGAGACCGCGGCCAGCATGGAAGAGCTGACCGCCACGGTGAAACAGAACTCCGACAACGCCCGTCAGGCGACCCTGCTGGCGAAGAACGCGTCTGAAACAGCGGCGCGCGGCGGTCATGTGGTGGATAACGTTGTCCGCACGATGACGGAAATTGCCGACAGTTCGCAGCAAATAGCCCACATCACCGGCGTGATTGACAGCATTGCCTTCCAGACCAACATTCTGGCGCTGAATGCTGCGGTAGAAGCCGCACGCGCCGGGGAACAGGGCCGTGGCTTTGCGGTGGTAGCCGGGGAAGTACGTACCCTGGCGAGCCGTAGCGCGCAGGCGGCAAAAGAGATCAAGGGCCTTATCGAGAACTCTGTCAGCCGCGTGAATACCGGCTCTGAACAGGTCAGCGAAGCCGGTGCAACGATGAAGGAAATTGTGGCGGCGGTCACCCGCGTGACCGATATCATGGGCGAGATTTCATCTGCGTCCGATGAGCAGAGTCGCGGTATTGAACAGGTGAGCCTGGCCGTTTCGCAGATGGACAGCGTCACCCAGCAAAACGCCGCGCTGGTGCAGCAGTCCGCCACGGCGGCAGCGGCGCTGGAAGATCAGTCCGAACAGCTGCGCCAGGCGGTAGCGGCATTTCGTCTGAACGGTAAGCAACAGGCCACTGCGCCCCGCCCAACGCATGTGAAAACACCACAACTGTTGCGCCCGGCCACGGCAAGCACCGCCACCGACAGCAACTGGGAAACCTTCTGAGTTCAGCGCGGGCGAGCACCTCGCCCGCGCTAATCCCGTTAACGGCTGCGCTTGGCGTGCCGTTCCCAGTTCTCCTGTTTCGCGTCGTTGGATTTTCGCAGTGAAACATAACAGGCCCCGCTGCCGCCGTGATGCGGCAGCGCCACGCAGAAGGCCTGCACTTCCTCAAACTCTGTTAACCAGCGCGCCAGATAGCTACGTATCACGTTGGGATGAGCATTCTGTTCGCGCCCTTTTCCATGAATGATAATCAGATTGCGTAATCCGTCGCGTCCGGCCTGGCGAATAAAGGCATACAGCATCTGGCGGCAACGCTCGGCGGGCTGACGTAACAGGTTCAGGCTGGCCTCGCGGGAGTATTTCCCCGAGCGCAGCTTATCCATTACGCCCTGTTGTATCCCTTCACGCTGAAATGCCAGCGGCTCATCCAGGGGCAGAAGTTCCAGAAAGCCCAGGGTGAGGAAGTTATCCAGTTGCTCGGTATCAATCTCCTGGCGCGCCCGCGTGTTGCGGCTCGGCTGCCAGTGAATATCTGCGCAGCGCTTCAGGGGCTGGACATCCTCCATGGCGTCAAGAAACAGTGATTTGTCGTCAGGGTTCATGGAAATCCTCCGGCTACATCTGAGCCTGTACTATACCTTCGCGGGGGGTGTGCCTCAACAGCCGTTCCCCCGGGTAGGGTGGCGCTGAAAGCAAGCTGATGAATATCAATCGACAGCCGGGGAAAAATTAAACATCACTTAACTCAAACTTCAGCGTAAATAAAACACGCAATTTGGCTTAAACATCCATAAAATCAAACACTCAACCGCCTTTCATTTTGAGAGAAAGCTGTTATAACTTAATTAACCTGCCTCATGGATATAACATCCAGGATATGCGAAGGGATGCACTGCTGTGTGTACTGAAGGGTCTGTCTGATGTCGGACAGGCCCTGTTTTTTTATGGATGATGTTTCACGCAGAGACGATTGCCCGCGCCTCTCGTCTGAATTGCGTAATTAACGACTCCGTAAGCGGGGTCTGGCGCGAATCCCGACGCTGAATTAAATAATACGTCGCTTTTGGAAGTGATTCGACAACCGGCAGCATAACCAGACGCCCCGCCAACAGGGGGTCACAACCCAGCTCCTGCGGCAATATGCTTAAAAAATCGCTTTGTGCGACAAGGCTGATACACGACGAAAATGTTTCGCAGACCACGCCAATGCGGGGTATTTGCGAGCGATGGCTAAATACATCCTCTAACTGCTTATAATAACTTCCCCGGGGCGTTGGCATGGTCCAGTTATAATGCAGCAGATCGTTAATGGAGGTTGCTCCCGTCGCCGGATGTCCCTCCCGGCAAAATACGGCAAACGGTTTTTCTAATAGCTTTTCAAACGTAAATTCATGATCGTAAGGTCCCTGATAATAGGTATTGATGGTGAAGTCCAGTTCGCCCTGGCGTAATTCATTGATCATCGATACCAGCTGCCCTTCCATAATTCGCACCTTAACCTGCGGATGCTGCGCATGAAAGCGGGTGATAACCGCAGGCATAAGGCTTCGCGAAATACTCGCTCCCATCCCGATATTGATCTGCCCGGCCAGCTCGCCCTGCCGCTGGCGAATGTCATCCTGCGCCGCGCGCAGCTCTTCCAGAATCAGCCTGGCGCGCTGATAGAAGCCTTCGCCACACTCGGTTAACGCCACGCCTTTGCTTCGGCGCACAAAGGGCTGCGCCGCCATGCCCTCTTCCAGCTCTTTGATCGATTTGGTCAACGCCGGTTGCGAAAGATTCAGCGTCCTGCTGGCGCCGCGAATGCTGCCCTGACGCGCCACTTCAACGAACGCCCGAATTTGATGAAATTTAATCTGAAATGACATAGCCCGACCGATAACCGTTGTTTATCAGAGTAAAGAAACTGTCATCTACTTTAATGGAAAGGGATGTGCGAGGGTAATTCCTGAACGGTTAAAACTGTGAAAAATCGGTTAGTGATAAGTAAAAACTATCACAGCGTGAAGCAGTTCACATGTTTTAATGATGACAGGAACAGATATGGACTCACTGGCACAGTACATCCAAACCTTAGCCCCGCAACTGAGCGCATGGCGTCGCGATTTTCACCATTTTGCCGAATCCGGCTGGGTGGAATTTCGGACTGCCGCGAAGGTCGCGGAGATCCTGGATAGCCTGGGTTATGACCTGGCGATGGGCCGCAACGTGGTGGATGCCGAAAGCCGTATGGGGTTGCCGGATAACGCAACCCTGACGCGAGAATTTGCCCGCGCCCGTGCGCAGGGCGCGCCCGAAAAATGGCTCGCGCCGTTTGAAGGCGGCTTCACCGGCCTGGTTGCCACGCTTAACACCGGCCGTCCCGGCCCGACGCTGGCGTTTCGCGTGGACATGGACGCTCTCGACCTGAGCGAAGCGCTCGACGACAGCCACCGCCCGTTCCGCGACGGCTTTGCCTCCTGCAATCCGGGCATGATGCACGCCTGCGCGCACGACGGCCATACCACGATTGGCCTTGGGCTGGCGCACGTGCTCATGCACAACAAAGCGCAGCTGAACGGCACCATCAGGCTGATCTTCCAGCCTGCCGAAGAAGGCACTCGCGGCGCACGCGCCATGGTGGCCGCCGGGGCACTGGACGGGGTGGACTATTTCACCGCCATTCACATTGGTACCGGGGTGCCTGCCGGGACGGTGATCTGCGGCAGCGATAACTTTATGGCGACAACCAAGTTTGACGCGACGTTTACCGGCGTTGCCGCACACGCAGGCGGTAAACCGGAAGAAGGCCGTAACGCCCTGCTCGCCGCCGCCCAGGCCGCGCTCGCGCTGCACAGCATTGCGCCACACAGCGAAGGGGCTTCCCGGGTGAATGTGGGAGTGATGCAGGCCGGCAGCGGACGCAACGTGGTACCCGCCCATGCCCTGCTTAAGGTCGAAACCCGCGGCGAGAGCGAGGCGATCAATCAGTATGTGTTCGAACGCGCGCAATCCGTCATTACCGGTGCCGCCGCGCTGTACGGCGTGACGGCTGAGATGCGCCTGATGGGGGCTGCCACCGCCAGCGCTCCGACACCTGCCTGGGTGGATTATCTGCGCCAGCAGGCAAGCCAGGTGCCCGGTGTGGAACAGGCCATTGATAAGGTTAAAGCCCCGGCCGGTTCCGAAGACGCCACGCTGATGATGGCCCGGGTGCAAGAAAACGGCGGCATGGCCTCCTACATGGTGTTTGGCACCGATTTGAGCGCCGGACATCACAATGAAAAATTCGACTTTGATGAGCGCGTCATGACCGTCGCTATCGAAACGCTGGCGCGCACTGCGCTGAATTTCCCCTGGACGCGAGGTGTGTAATGCAGGAGAACTACGCTTTTATTGCCGATGCAATCGACACGCGATGTCAGACGTTCACCGACATTGCCGACGAAATCTGGGATCACCCGGAAACCCGCTTTGAAGAGTTCTGGTCCGCAGAGCGGCTGGCCAGCGCGCTGGAAGCGGAAGGCTTCACCCTGACCCGTGAGGCTGGCGGCATTCCGAATGCCTTTATCGCCAGCTTCGGTAGCGGTAAACCGGTGATTGCCCTGCTCGGCGAATATGACGCGCTGGCCGGATTAAGCCAGCAGGCACACTGCGCGACGGCACACGCCACCACGCCCGGTGCTAACGGCCACGGCTGCGGGCATAACCTGCTCGGCACCGCGGCGTTTGCAGGTGCCGTTGCGGTGAAAAGCTGGCTGGAGCAGCACGGCGGGAGTGGAACCGTGCGTTTTTACGGTTGTCCCGGCGAAGAAGGCGGTTCCGGTAAAACGTTTATGGTCCGTGAGGGCTTGTTTGACGATGTTGACGCCGCGGTCACCTGGCACCCGGAAGCGTTTGCCGGCATGTTTAACGTCAGTACGCTGGCCAATATCCAGGCCGCCTGGCGCTTTAAGGGCGTGGCGGCGCATGCGGCAAACTCGCCGCATCTGGGGCGCAGCGCGCTGGATGCGGTGACGCTGATGACCACCGGCACCAACTTCCTCAACGAACATATCATCGAGAAAGCACGCGTCCATTACGCCATAACCGATACCGGCGGCATCTCCCCCAACGTGGTGCAGGCGCAGGCCGAAGTGCTGTACCTGATCCGCGCCCCGGAGATGGCCGACGCGCAGCAAATCTACGCGCGCATTGAGAAGATCGCTCAGGGTGCGGCGTTGATGACCGAAACTACCGTCGAGTGTCGCTTTGATAAAGCCTGCTCCAGCTACCTGCCAAACCGCACGCTCGAAGCGGCGATGTATCGCGCCCTGCAACATTACGGCACGCCAGCCTGGACGGAGGAGGAACGCGCCTTTGCCCGGGAGATCCGCGCCACCCTGACGGCAAACGATCTGCAAAACAGCCTCAGAAACATTGCTGCAACCGGGGGGAACGAAGGTAAAGCCTTTGCCCGCCGCCACCAGGAGACCCTGCTGGTGGACGAGGTCGCGCCTTACGCCATCACCGATAACGTGCTGGCAGGCTCCACGGACGTGGGTGACGTTAGCTGGAAAATGCCCGTCGCCCAGTGTTTCAGCCCCTGCTTTACCGTCGGCACGCCGCTGCACACCTGGCAACTGGTGGCTCAGGGGCGAACGTCCATTGCCCATAAAGGCATGCTGCTGGCCGGGAAAGTGATGGGTGCCACCGCGCTACATCTGCTGCAGGACGCAGACCTGCTGAAAAAATGTCGTGAAGAGTTCGAACAACAAATACAAGAAAAACCGTACGTATGTCCGATCCCTGCGGGCGTGACACCGTCACCTTTAAAATAAAAAACACAATACAACACAACAACACAACAGTCCCGAGGAACGCCCATGAGTATGTCATCCATACCTTCGCATTCCCCATCCGGTAAGCTCTATGGCTGGGTTGAAAGGATCGGCAATAAAGTGCCACACCCTTTCCTGCTTTTTATCTGGTTGATCGTGGTTTTGATGGTGGCGACAGCCGTGCTGTCCGCCTTAGGGGTGAGCGTGCGCAGCCCGGCCGATGGCAGCATGGTAAGCGTAAAGAACCTGCTGAGCATTGAAGGGTTGCACTGGTTTTTACCGAATGTGATTAAAAACTTCAGCGGTTTTGCGCCGCTGGGCGCCATTCTGGCGCTGGTGCTGGGGGCCGGACTGGCTGAGCGCGTTGGCCTGCTCTCCGCGCTGATGGTGAAAATGGCTTCTCACGTCAGCGCACGCTACGCCAGCTATATGGTGCTGTTTATCGCGTTTTTCAGCCACATCTCTTCTGATGCCGCGCTGGTAATCATGCCGCCGATGGGGGCGCTGATCTTCCTTGCCGTCGGGCGTCACCCCGTGGCGGGTCTGTTGTCGGCAATTGCCGGTGTGGGATGCGGTTTCACTGCCAATCTGCTGATCGTCACCACCGATGTCCTGCTTTCGGGGATTAGCACCGAGGCGGCGAAAACAATCGATGCGGCCATGCACGTCAGCGTGATCGACAACTGGTACTTTATGGCCAGTTCGGTCATCGTCCTGACGCTTGTTGGCGGGCTGATTACCGATAAGATCATCGAGCCGTGGTTAGGGAAATGGGAAGGCCGTAGTGACGAAAAGCTGGAAACGCTGAGCAAAGAGCAACGCTTTGGCCTGCGCGTCGCCGGGATAGTCTCGCTGGTATTTATCGCGATGGTGGCGCTGATGGTAGTGCCGGAGAACGGTATCCTGCGCGACCCGGTGAAACATACCGTCCTGCCCTCGCCGTTTATACAGGGCATTGTGCCGCTGATCATCCTGTTTTTCTTTGTCGTGTCGCTCGCGTATGGCATCGCCACCGGCAAAATCCGCCGCCAGGCCGATCTGCCGCAGCTGATGATTGAGCCGATGAAGGAGATGGCGGGCTTTATCGTGATGGTCTTCCCGCTGGCCCAGTTTGTCGCCATGTTTAACTGGAGCAACATGGGCAAATTTATGGCCGTTGGCCTGACCGATGCGCTGGAAGCCGCCGGGTTAAGCGGCGTCCCGGCGTTTGTGGGTCTGGCGCTGTTGTCGTCACTGCTGTGCATGTTTATCGCCAGCGGATCCGCCATCTGGTCGATTCTGGCCCCCATTTTCGTGCCGATGTTTATGATGCTGGGCTTCCATCCGGCCTTTGCGCAGATCCTGTTCCGTATCGCCGACTCCTCGGTGATCCCGCTGGCGCCGGTTTCGCCATTCGTACCGCTGTTTTTGGGCTTCCTGCAGCGCTATAAACCGGAGGCGAAGCTGGGTACCTACTATTCGCTGGTTTTACCCTATCCGCGACTTTGTTGAATAAATCGAACTTTTGCTGAGTTGAAGGATCAGATCACGCAT